>NZ_JBHVYE010000013.1:0-224790 GCF_042881135.1 Streptomyces sp. NPDC058284 | reverse complement strand
CGCCGACCCACCCCGACCGACCACATCCTGCACTGGTCGACATGGCGCCGCAGACGACAACACCAAGCCCGCATCAGTCACTACAAACGACGCGGGCACAGCCCATGACAACTGCCCAGCAATCAGAACAAGCACCGTTGCAGTACTAGGGTGAGTTCGGCGGCGGGGTCAGCGGGTGCAGCGGGTTCAGCGGAAGGGGAAGACGCGGCGCGCCGTGGTGGGCGGCTTTCGGAGCGCGGCCCGGGCAGGTGTCCGGCGCATGCTCGTCGGCGATGGGCAAGACAGTAGGTACGCGGCGGGCGGCGGCGCAGGACGCGGGCCGCGACTTCGTCAACTGGCCCGGGGGCGGGCTGGGTTCGGAGCGAGTGCGCCCGGTTTCCTCCCGGGTTCGGCCCGGTGTCCCGCAGACCTGACAGAGCCTGCGGGGTCCGCTGTTCCGGCGGCGCGGCCCTCTCTAGGATCCGCCGCATGATGAGCCAACGGGCTGTCGGACTCGTGGAACAACTCGCCGCCGAAGGAGTCCAGTCCTGGCTGGCCGTGGAAGGCGCACCACACATCGCCGAACCGGACCAGCTCCCGCACGCCCTCCGGACCCCGGCCGGTGTGCTGCTCCCCGCTCACGTGCCGCCCGATCCGCAGGCGGTGCGGCGCCTGTGCGAGCGGGTGCGGGAGGCACCCGCGTCCGTACCCGGCGGCTCGTCGTCCGGGCTGGTGTCGGCCCCGGTCGATCCCGCGTACGCCGACGAGGCTCCGTGCCTCGTACGGGCCGCGCGGTCCCTCTGGGCACGTGTGGACCGGCCGAATCTGCTGGTCCAGATTCCGGCCACCGAGGCGGGCCTGGAGGCGATGAGCGAGTGTCTCGCCCTGGGCATCAACATCGACGCCACGCTGGTCTGCGCGGTCGAGCAGGCCGACCGGGTGTTCGACGCGCTGCTCCGAGGCATGGAGCGTGCCCTGGTCGCGGGCACCGCTCCGGTCGAGACCAGGACCTTCCTGACCTGTCCGGTCGGCCTCTTGGACGATGCCGGCGCACCGGCCGCCTCCGGCGTAGCGATGGCCCGGCTCCTGTACGCGCTCCGCGAACGACGCCTGCGGAACACCGGGTGGCGGGTGCTGCGGGCCGGCAGCGTCGCTCCCCCAACACTGCTGTGGGCGTCGCTTCGGACACACCACCTGCCCCGGCTGATCGGCTGGAACACCGGGGTCGCCCTCACCGCACCGGAGCTGGAAGCGGCGGCCTCCGGGGCGGAGTTGACGGGCGACGCCATGCCGGGCCTGCGGGAAGGAGAGGAGGAACTGCTGCTGTGCGGCGCGAGCGGCGCCGGCCCGGGGACCGCCTCGGAGCTGCTCGCGGCGGAGCTGACCCGGTGCAGGAACGCCTGGCACGCCACCGCCCACTGACCGCTGCCGAGCCGTGGGCAGGGGCGGGGGTGGGGGTGGGGGCGGGGGCGGGGGCGGAGCGCTCAGCCGTCCGCCCGGGGGTCGGGCCCGTGCACGGCAAGCCCCACACCCGTCAGGCTCCGCAGCGGCGCCGCCTTCACCATCGTCTCCTCGAACTCGTCGTCCGAGTCGGACAGCGTGACGATCGCGCCGCCGACGCCGTAGGTGACCCGGTCGCCGGTGACCACGGCGGTCCGGATGACGACACTCAGGTCAGCGGCTCCCGACAGGGAGAAGTAGCCCAGCGCGCCGGAGTAGACACCGCGCGCCCCGCCTTCGAGCCGGTCGAGCACGCGCATCGTGCGCACCTTCGGGGCGCCGGTCATGGATCCTGCGGGGAAGGCCGCCCGTACACAGTCCACGGCGGTGCGGCCGGGGGCGAGCCGCCCCCGCACGGTGCTCACCAGCTGGTGCGTGGTGGCGTACGTCTCCACCTCGAACAGTCCGGTGACCCGTACGCTGCCGGGTCGCGCACAGCGCCCTATGTCGTTGCGGACCAGGTCGACGATCATCAGGTTCTCGGCGCGGTCCTTCTCGCTGCCCAGCAGGTCGGCGACGTGTGCGGCGTCCTGCTCCGGGCTCTCGCCGCGTGGTCTCGTCCCCTTGATGGGCCTGGACTCGATCAGCCCGTCGGCGGAGACCGTCAGGAAGCGTTCGGGCGAGGTGCTCAGGACCGAGAACCCGTCGAACTGGAGCAGGGCCCCGAACGGCGCGGGGTGGTCGCGGCGCAGCATCCGGTACCCCTCCCACGGGTCGAACGTCCCGTCCACCCGTGCCTGGTTGGTGAGACAGACCTCGTACGTCTCGCCCGCGGCCAGTTCCTCCCGGCAGGTGTCGATCAGGTCCAGGTAGGCGGCGCGGTCGTGGCGGAGCCGGAGGTCGTGCGGGCCGGCGGGTGGCACGGGTGCGGCGGGCGGCGGGGCGGGCGCGCCGCGGAGCAGGGTTTCGGTGGCCGTCAGCCAGTCGGCGGCGGCATCCGTCCACTCGGCCCGGCCGTCATCGGCCGGTCCGTCATCGACCAGGGCAAGCAGATGAGTGAGGCCCGTCAGGTGGTCGAGGACCAGCGCACGGTCGGCGAAGACCATGACGGCGTCGGGCTGCGGGGAGCGGTGCGCCGCTTCGCCGCCGCACTGGGCCTTGAGTTCGTAGCCGAGGTACCCGACCCAGCCGAGGGCGAAGTCCGTCGGGAGCGACGGGAGTCGGACCTCCATGCCGCGCAGGTCCCGGTCGAGCCAGTCGAGGAAGGCGCCGCCGACCACCTCCGTTCCCGCGCGTGAGGCCACGGAGACCGTGCCGCTCGCGACGTCGGCGGTGGCCACGCGGGCCAGCGGCCCCGAGGCGTCGCCCATCACCGAGAACCTGCCGCGGTCCGGCTCAAAGCGGCTGCTGTCGAGCCAGTAGGCGTACGCGTGCGGACGGAACAGGCGGTCGTACGTCTCCTCCGCGCCCCAGCGGGTCGGCACCTGCCGGGTCAGCGCCCGCAGCCTGCGCGGGGCCGGTACATCCGGTGCCGTGGGCGGTAAACCGGCGGCCACGTGGCCGCCGCGCACGGCCACCCGACCGCCACGCACGGACGCGGGCCGCCGTCCCGGTCCGCGCCTGTGGGCCAACTCGGCGAAGTTGCGCATGAGTTGGAGACCGTGCTCCGTACTGATGGACTCCGGGTGGAACTGCGCGCCCCACATCGGCCGGATCCGGTGGCGCAGCCCCATCAGGACGCCGTCCGGTGTCCTCGCGGTGGCGGCCAGTGCGGCCGGCAGGTCGGTCACCGCCAAGGAGTGGTAGCGGACCGCATCGAACGGCGAGGGCAGTCCCCGGAACAGCTCCTGCCCGTCGTGCAGGACGGGGGAGAGCCGTCCGTGGCGCGGCTCCGGCGCCCGGCCGACGCGCGCGCCATGGGCAAGGCCGATGCCCTGGTGACCGAGGCAGATGCCGAGCAGCGGCAGGTCGGTCCGCTCGACGATCTCCCGGCAGATCCCGAAGTCGCCGGGGCGGCCGGGGGTTCCGGGGCCCGGCGAGATGATGACGCCGTCGAAGCCGGACAGCATGCCGGCGCGCCAGTGCGGGTCGTCGTTGCGGACCACGACGGGCTCGCTGCCGGTCGCCTCGGTGACGTGGTGGAAGAGGTTGTACGTGAAGGAGTCGTAGTTGTCGACGAGCAGAGTGCGCACGGGTGATCTGTTCCTGGAGTCAGCGGACGGCAGGGGTGACGGGGATGACGGAGGCCACGGGGGCCGCGGGGGCGTTGGGGGCCGTGGGGACGACTTCGAGGAGCAGGTGCTCGACCCGGTCGCTGCCGTACACGCCCTCGAGTACGTCGACGGTGGCCGCCGTGCGCAGTTCCCGGCCGCACTCGTCGGCGATCCGGCGCAGTGCGCCGAGGTCCCCGCGGGTGCTGAAGTGGAGCAGGGCCCTGCCGTGCGGCGTCAGGCGCTCGGGGGCCTCGGCCAGGAACCGGCAGTGGGCGCGGTAGCCGACGTCGACGTAGGCGCACTCGTGGATGGAGCGGTACTCGTAACCCTCGGGAGCCAGGACGTAGTTGGAGCTCCAGGAGACCGTGTCGAAGCGCTCGGTGCGCAACGCGGACCTCAACGCCCACCGTCACGGCGTGGCGGACCGCGTGCGGTCGGTGCACAGTGACATGTTCGACGGGCTGTCCCCGGTGACTCTGCGACAGAGGGTGAGCGCCGGGTGTGGGCATCACCCTGCCGCCCTGAAAGTGCCGCGGGAAGGTGCCTCCGCGACATGCCGAGCCGCCACCAGCGGCGACCTCGCCACCGAGCCCCGGCCCTGACCTGCGTTCTTCACTTCAACAATCTGTTGACCTCAAGTTGACCCTTCTTTATGGTTCTGCGGTTGTGGGCGAAGGCGCGGCACGGGCCGGGCCGGAAGGCCACAACGGGGGAGGAACCATGCACCAGGGCAGCGCAACCGATGAAATGGTGGAGATACTCGACCTGTTGGCCGCGGAAGCGCCGCCCGAGCGGCTGAAGCAGGTGGAGCGGGTCAGGGACCTCGCGCTGGGTGTGCGGGAGCTGATGTCCCGGCAGCACAGTCGGCAGACCGGACTCGCGGCGCTCATCGACACCGCCCGCGAGCTGACCCGCCCGTACGATCTGAGCAGCCTGCTCACCGTCATCGCGCGCCGGGCCCGCTTCCTGCTCGGCCTCGACATGGCCTGGCTGTCGATCCACTCCCCCGCGGGCGGTGAGTCGGTGGTGCACGCGGCCGACGGCCACGTCAGCATGGTGAGCGTGGGGATGCGGGTGCCCACCGCGGGCGGGCTCGGCAATCTGGTGACCGAGCGGGCTGCCCCCGTGTGGACCGCCGACTACCTCAGTGAGACGGAGATCCCGCGCACCGACACCACGCACGGCGCGGTGCGGGCGGAAGGGCTGCGGGCCGTGCTCGGGGTGCCGCTGCGCCGGGACGCCGCCATCCTGGGCGTGCTCTACGTCGGGCACCGGCAGGTGCGGGCGTTCACGGCGGACGAGATCACCCTCATGTCGTCGCTCGGCGACCTGGCGGCGGTCGCGATCGAGAAGGCGCAACGGCTGGGCCGGGCGCAGGACGAGGTGAGCGAGCTCCGGCTCGACGCTTCCCGCGCCGAGGACTCGTACGCCTCGGCGCAGCGGCTGAACCTCGTCTACGCCAGGCTCATCGACCTGGTGCTGAGCGGCGGCGATCTGCACACGCTGGTGGACGAGGCCGGTGAGCTGCTGGGGGGCACGTTCCTGGTCCGCGACCCCAGCGGCACCGATCTGACGGCCCCTCCGGTCCCCGGGCTCGACGAGGCGGAGCTCCGCAAGGTCGCCTTGGCAGCGCATCCCGGAGGGCAGCCGGTAATGACCCCCGGCGGCACCTGGGTGTGCCCGATCCTGGCGGGCGGGGAACCGCTCGGCACGCTGATCCTCGCCACGGAACGGCCGCTCGACGAGCAGCAGACGCACCTCATCTCCCTGACGGCACGGGTCGCCGCCGTCTCCCTGCTCCTTCAGCAGAGCACCAGCCTCGCCGAACTCCAGGTGCGCAGCGAGGTGTTCCAGGACCTGATCCACGGGGAGCAGTTGTCCGCACGGCAGTTGGCCGACCGCGCCCGCAGGCTCGCCGTCGACCTGAGCGTGCCGCATGTCCTGGTCGTGGCCCGTCCCGAGAACGACCCGCAGGGCAGGGGGGCCTTCTGGGCGTCCTCGTACGCGCATCAGCGCTCCGGCCTGAAGAGCGTGGAGCCGGACGGGATCGTGCTTCTGCTGCCGGGCGCCGACGCCGGGGCCACCGGCCAGGCCGTGGCGACGGAGTTCGCCGCGGCGCTCGGGCATCCGGTGACGGTGGGCAGCGCGGGGCCCGTCACGTCCGCGCAGGCGCTCTCGGAGGCCTTCCTTGAGGCGCAGCGCTGCCTGGACGCGCTGACCGCGCTCGGCTCGGCGGGCGGTGCCGCATCATCGCGCGAACTGGGCTTCTTGGGGCTGCTGTTGTCGGACGAGCCCAACGCGGGAGGGTTCATCACGGACGCCATAGGGCCGGTCCTGGAGTACGACGCCCAGCAGGGCACCGAGCTCACCCGGACCCTGGAGACCTACTTCTCCCTCGGCGGCAGCGCCACCCGCACCGCCGACGCCCTGCACGTCCACCCCAACACGGTGGCCCGCAGGCTGGAGCGGATCACCGAACTGCTCGGTGAACGCTGGCAGGACTCGACGCAGCGTCTCGAGGTGCAGATCGCGCTCCGGCTGAACCGGATCCGGCACACGGTACGCGCACGGGGCGGCGGCCTGACGGCGCGACGCTGACCCGTCGTCCCAGGACGACGGAGGCGCAGGTCCGGGCCCTGGAGGGGGCCTCGTCCGACAGTGCGGCGACGGCGTGCGCGACGGAGGCCAGCGTCATGTGGCGGTGCCAGCCCCCGAAGGACCGGCCCTCGAAGTCCCGCAGGCCGACCCGTGCGCCCAGGCCGTCCACGCCGTGCGCGGTCCAGCCGCTCAGTTTCGTCAGGCGCAGCAGTTCGGGGACCGGCGTCCGGGTCAGGTCGGTGAGCCAGATGCGGGTCGGCGGCAGCAGGGGGTCCTCCCACTCGCCGAGGAGGAGCAGGGAGGGCCGGCCTTCGAGTCCCGCGCGCCCCGCCCCTCGGTCGGGGCGGGGCAGGGCCACAGGGATCGCCATGGCCAGTGAGGTGTGCCGGCGCCCCGAGGCGTGGTCGACCCACTCCACCGCGCGCCGCAGGCCCTTGACCGACTCCAGGATGTGCCGGGCGGTGAGCGGGCCGGAGCCGAAGCCGGGCATCGCGGGCGCGGCCACTTCGCAGGCGGTCAGCGAGCCGACCCCGGCGATGAGCGGAACGGAGATCGCGTCGAACCCGGTGACCAGGCGGCGCACGTCGGCTCCCGGTACGTCGAAGACCACGGGCCGGGCCGGCAGCCGCCAGCTCCGCAGGGGCTCGATGGCGGTCGCGGTGGCGCACTCCTCGGGTGTCGCGCCGATGACTTCCGTGGGGATGCCCGCACGGCGTCTGCGGGTCTGGTCCCCGGTCCACCGGTCCGACAGGAAGAGGCGCCAGTTCACCGGGACGCTCAGCTCGTCCGACGCCGACCACAGGCCGTAGGCGCACTGGCCGCCGGAGGGCTCGCCCGCCCGTCTGTCGCCCCGGGGGTCGACGCCCACCGACCACTCCCCCACCTTGGGGATGACGTGCGGCCGCACCACCCAGGCGCTCGGCGGCGCGCTCCGCTGCAGGTAGCGGGCGAGTGCCTCCCTGGCGGGCCGCCAGTCCCAGGTCGAGGCGCTGATGAAGTGGTGCATGCTCTGCTCCGCGGCGCCGCCGCCGAGGAGGGCGGCGATGTTGCGCATGGACTTGCGTCCCTGTGCCGCGAGCAGCCCGCCCACGTACTGCTCGCCCTTGCTGAGCTGGTCCCTGCGGTGCAGGGAGTGCGGCAGCACGTACTCCGTCAGCTGCGAGGCCGAAGCCGGTCGCGCGGCCGAAACCGGTCGCGAGGCCGGGGAGGGCGCCCTTCCCTCCGGACCTTGCACCCTCCCCCCATGACCCCCATGACCTTCTGTCTGCCTCGTGAGTGCGGTGGAAACCACGAGATCCCCCTTATGGCTCGGTGTACGGCATCGGGCTGAGCACCACAGTGGCCGCTGGAGGAGGCGCGGACGATGTGGCACCGGCACCCCGTTGGGGCGGTGACCGGTGGCCGTCCCATCAGGGGGTCCGGCGTCAGGGGGCGAATCGGGTACCGTACGGGGATCGGGGTGTGGGCCACCCACCATGGCCGCCGGGCGGCGGCGTCAGACTAGCTCGGCGCGGACCTCCGGTTCCCCGAGCGTTCCGGCCGCCCGCAGTGCGGCGCGCCGCACCTTGCCCGACACCGTCATCGGCAGCCGTACGGCGATCTCGACGACTCTGACGGCCTGCTCCGGCGGCAGTTCGGTGGCCGCGAAGTCGAGCAGCGCCCCGGCCGCCCCGTCCCGGTCGAGCCAGTCGGGGGTGAGGACCACGAAGGCCTTCGGGACCCACAGGCCCACGGGATCCGGCACCGGGACCACGGCGGCCTGCGCCACCGCGGGGTGCCGCAGCAGCACGCGCTCCAGCTCCAGCGGGGAGATGCGGTGGTCGAACGACTTGAACATGTCGTCGTCCCGGCCCGCGTAGCGCAGCGCCCCGTCGACGCCCAGGGAGACCAGGTCCCCCGTGTGGTAGCGGCCGTCCGCGAACGCCCGCGCGGTCTTCTCCTCGTCGTCGAGGTATCCGGTCATCAGGCCCATGGGCCGGTTCGTCAGCTCCAGGCACAGCTCGCCGGTGGCGCCGGGCGCAGTGGGCAGGCCGGAGGCGGGGTCGACGACGACCACGTCGTAACCCGGCAGGACGCTGCCCATCGTGCCGGGCGTGGTGCGGGCACCGGATATGTGGCCGAGCTGCGCGGTGGTCTCGGTCTGGCCGTAGCCGTCCCGCACCGGGACGCCCCAGGCCCCCGCGACCCGGTCGACGAGGGACGCCTCCAGCGGCTCCCCGGCGCAGGTCGCCTCCCGCAGCACCGGCGGCACCGCGCCGAGACCTTCGGCGAGCAGGCCGCGCCAGACGGTGGGCGGGGCGCAGAAGCTGGTCACGGACCGGGTGCGCAGTGTGTCGAGGATGTCCACGGCGGCGGGCCGCGGATCGGTGAGCGCGACGACGGTGGCCTCCGCGTTCCACGGCACGAAGAAGGAGCTCCAGGCGTGCTTGGCCCAGCCCGGCGCGGAGATGTTCAGATGGGTGTCGCCGGGTCGCAGTCCGTTCCAGAACATGCCGGACAGATGGCCCACCGGATAGCTGCTGTGGGTGTGCGCCACCATCTTCGGCCGCGAGGTGGTGCCCGAGGTGAAGTAGAGGAACAGCGGATCACTGGCGCGGGTGAGGACGTCCGGCACGAACCGCTCGGTGGGCGCGGTCCACGAGTCGTCGTACGCCAGCCAGCCGGGGACCCGGGCGCCCGTGGCGATGCGGGTCCAGTCGCCCGGCACCGCGGCGAAGCGGCCGGTCAGCGAGGCGTCGGTGAGGACGTGCTGCACCTTGGCCCGCGACAGCCGGTCGGCGAGGTCGTCCAGTAGGGCGCTCATCGTGTTCCTTCTGGGGCGAGGTGGCGGGTGCCGGACACGCCGGCACAGGTGTCGATGAAGGTGTCGAGGTGGCGGAGGACCGTGCTGGTGTGCCCGGAGCCGAAGGTCTCGAAGTGGCCGCAGTCCAGCTCGGTGACGGTCAGCCGGGGTGCCCGCCGCCGCCAGTCGGCGATCTGCCGCGCACGCTCCGGGCCCGCACAGGACATGAGCAGCACGGCTCCGGGGTGACGGCTCGTCACGCGGTGGACGGAGCAGGCGTCGAGGGGGGGGCCTCGGCGGTGCGGCCCGCCGCCTCGGCGGCCGCGGGACCCATCGGGACCAGTCCCCCGCGTCGGATGTCCGCGAGGAGTCCCTCGCGCGGTTTCCCGTACGCGGACCAGGGTTCGGCGAAGCTGTCGATCATGACGACCGCGGGGGCGGGACCTTCGGCGGCGAGCCGGGTCCCGGCCTCCCAGGCGAGCAGCCCGCCGAGCGACCAGCCGACCAGCAGGTTCGGACGGTCCGGCAGGTCGCGGATGAGCCCGAGGTAGCGCTCGACCATGGCGTCGACCGTGCGGCCCGGCTCCTCACCCGGTACGAGTCCCATCGCACGCACCCCGTGGACGGGGCCGCGCCGCGCCAGCCGGGAGAGCAGCGTCACGTACTGGCCGAGGCCGCCGCCCGCGGGGTGGAACACCACGGTGTTCAGTGCTCCGGATTGCCGGCCGAACGGGGTGAGCACCGGTTGTGCCAGGGCGGTCATGCGGCGCTCACCTCCTCCGTGGCCGGAGCCTTCGCCGGCGGCGCGGGCACCGGGCGTGTCTTCAGGAAGACCTCCAGGGCGATCCCCGCGGCGACGGCGAGGGCCGCGTACAGCAGGCCGACGGTGGACAGCGCCAGGACGTCGAAGAGCGCTCCGGCGAGCAGGGTGCAGACGATCAGCAGGCCGGTGCCGAGGGCGTTGGTGAAGCTGGTCAGCGCCACCAGGTCGGCGGCCGGGCACTTCTGCACGACCTCTCCCTGCGCCGCCGTGAAGGCGAACTCGAAGAGGAAGAGGAAGCCGAAGTACGCGGCGTACAGGCTCCACGGCTGTGCGGTGAGACAGACCAGGAACATCACGGCGGCCGTCAGGGCGTTGAGCGCGAGCCCCTGGTACGTGCGGGCCGTCGTGCGGCGCAGCGCCACGGGGACGGTGACCGCGCCGAGGACGAGCGCGACACCCGCGACGATCTGCAGATTCATCACGCCGCTCTCGCCCTGCCCGAGCAGCCGTACCGGCACCACCGTGCGGGCCGCGCTGTGGAAGCCCTGGAACACCCCGACCGCGAGGACGAGATACACCACCGCGCGGACCAGGCCGCGCCGGCCGCTCAGAGTGGCCCGGACCTGGGCGGGCAGTCCGCGCCGTGCCGTGCCCTCGGCGCGGGGGACCGAGACGGCGGGCAGCCAGCGGTAGCAGCAGGCGGAGAGGGTGAAGGTGACCGCGTCGACGGCCCCGGCGGTGACGACCGACACCTCACCGACGAGCAGGCTGCCGAGGACACCGCCGGCCGCGCTCCCCAGGTAGTAGGAGTTGTTGAAGGTGTACGAGGCGAGCTTGAGGTCGGGACCGTCGAAGAGCTGACGTGCGTAGACCACGCGGGCCGTCTTGGTGATGCCTTCCAGGAGTCCGCGGACCAGGAAGCAGCCGAGCACCGCGACGATCAGGTCCGCGCCGAGGAAGACGCCGATGGCCAACGAGACCGCGGCGCCGCCCAGTTCGGCGTACACGACCGTGCGGCGCAGCCGCGGCCCCTCGCACACCTTCCTGACGACACCGACCAGCAGGACCGGCAGGATCCACTGGAAGCCGAAGACGGCCGCCGCGCCCAGGCCGGAGCCGCCCTCGGTGAGCAGCCAGGAGGAGGCGGTGAGCAGCAGGAAGAACGTACCGGCGGAGCTGACGAGCATGGCCGCCCAGAGCACCAGGAACCGGCGTGAGGTGAACAGCGCGCGCCGCGCGGCCGCGGTGTCCGGTGCCGTCCCCTCCGCCGCGCCCTCGGTGGACCGTGTGCTCATGAGCACGCCTCCAGCAGGCCGGGGGCCGGCGGCACCATCGGGAAGCCGAGGAGTTCGGCTATCTCCTCGCGCAGCTCCGCGCAGGCGGCCTCGGCGCGCGCGGCGTCCTCGGCGACCACCCGGATGACGCCGTACGTGGTGGTGTTGCCCTCCATGCCGAGCAGGCGGGAGCCGGGGCCGATGCTGGTGGACCCGGAGTGCAGCCGGGGCCGGAACGCCTCGAACCAGTCGGCGGGCAGGTCGTCGCGGACGACGCAGTCCTCCTGGGCCGCCAGGAAGGTGTGGCTCGCGGCGGTCTCGACCGGGAAGGGTTCGGGCGACAGCGGCTCGCCGGCGTACAGGTCGACGAGGACTTCGAAGAGGCCGCGGCCGGTCGCCGCCCGGATGACCTCGGGCACGGTGCCGCCCGCGATCCGCGGGTTGACCTCCACCAGGCGGGGGCCGTCCGCGGTGCCGATCACCTCGACGTGGAAGAGGCCCAGGTCCAGGCCGAGGGCCCGGCACACGTCGACCGCGTAGGCACCGAGTTCCCGTTCGGCGGCCGGGGACAGGCCACAGGGCACGGTGGAGCCGAGTTCGAGCACCGGGTTGCCGAGGCCCAGCTTGCGGCGCACGGTGACGAGTGGCGTGTAGGTGGTGCCGTCCGTGGCCACCTCGACCGAGTAGAGCGGTCCGACGGCGACCTCCTCGACGATGTAGCGGTCGTCGAGGTCCACGGCGAACCCCTGCTCCAGTGAATCGAGCCGGTCCCCTGCCTCCTGGAAGTGACGCTCGACGTCCTCGGGCGACCGGGCGAACGTGGTGACGTTCTTGCCCACCCCGCAGACCGGCTTCACGACCACCGGAAAGCCGATGTCCGCGGCGGCGGCGAGCGCCGCTGCGGCCTCGGTGACCTCGGCGTACCGCACGTTGGGCAGGCCGTGCTCGTCCAGGACGCGGCGGCAGGCCACCTTGTCCCGGGCGGCGGCCACACCGCGCAGCGACGGACCGCGGGCCCCGGTCAGCTCGGCCAGCCGTGCGGCAGGCTCGGCCAGCATGTGCAGGGTGGCGATCACCCCGTCGATCCGGCCCCCGTCGATCCGGCCCCCGTCGGTCCCGTCCCCCGCGATCCCGTCCGTGCGCACACCGGCGGCGCGCAGGGCCCGGAGCGCGGCCCGCGGGTCATGGAGCTCCGTGACCTCGACGGCTCGGTCGGCGAGGTCACGGGAGCGTGCACGGGTGGCGGGGGTGTGCATGAAGTCGTACCGCGACGACCACAGCAGGGTGACGCTGTCCCCTCTCTCCTTGGCGTACTCCATGGCCCGCAGGCCCAGGACGCTCGTATCGACAAAGACCAGATGCTGCACGGCTGCTGCCCTCACTGCTTCGTTGCTCGGCCGGGTGCCGAGGTGGCTGCCGCCAGCGCGGTCGCCAGGTCGGATGTGATGTCTTCGATGCCTTCGATGCCGGTCGAGAACCGGATGAGGCCGGGCGCGACGCCCGCCGCCCGCTGCTGTTCGGGCGTCAGCTGGTAGTGCGTCGTACTGGCCGGGTGGATGGCGAGACTGCGTACGTCGCCGATGTTGGCGAGGTGGCTGACGAGTTCGAGGCCGTCGATGAACCGCGCGCCCGCTTCCCGCCCCCCGGCCAGCTCGAAGGAGACGACTCCGCCCGCTTTCCGCGGCAGGTACTTCCCCGCAAGGCCGTGCCACGGGCTGGACGGCAGTCCCGGGTAGTGGACCGCCGAGACCTCGGGGCGGCCCTCCAGCCAGTGGGCGAGCTCGGACGCGTTGCTCACGTGCCGTTCCATGCGCAGCGAGAGTGTCTCCAGGCCCTGCAGCACCAGGAAGCTGGTGAACGGTGTGGTGGCGGGGCCGAGGTCGCGAAGGAGCCGCAGTCCGCCGCCTTCGCAAAGGCACCCGCATCCGGACCTCGGAACACGGCCGGCCGCATGCCCCCGGCCCGACGAAGCCCCAGGGCCAGAACGCTGTCTGTATCCATGCCGGAGAACCTAGAAGCGCACGTCCCCGCCCCGGCACGGCCGACCCACTACTTCGTCATCTCCTTGCCGGGTCGACGGTCTCGGGGGCCGCAGTAAGTCAGCTCGCACTGACGAAGACGAGGAGGGGCGCCGATCGGCGCCTCCAAACCCCGACAGTCGCGGTATAGCACTGGAAATGCCGTACTCGTGGCATGGCCGACGACGACACTGGCCTCTCTCCCGACGGCGGGCCCAGCAGCGGCGTCTCCGTCTCCCTCACCGCCGGCACTGTCCAGGCAATCCGCGAGCGGGTGGGCAAGCGCGGCGTGTCCGCGTACCTGGAGAGGGCCGCCCAACGCCAGATCGAGCGCGACAACCTGGACGAGCTGATCGCCGACTTCGACGACGTCAACGGCCCGGCCGAGCCGGCCGCCGTGGCCGCCAAGCGGGCCGAGCTCACCGGAACCACCCCCACTCCCGGAGCCGGGGCATCCGCGTGAGCGGCGCCCTCGTCCTCGACAGTGAGGGCTTGGGCAAGGCCGTCCAGCGGGACCGCGAGGTTCACGAGTGGCTCACCGCCGCCCGTGAAGCGGACCTCCCCGTCGTCACCTCCGCCGCCGTGCTCGTCGAGGTGATCCACCCGAAGGTCGATGACACGACCTTGAAGTGGACGCTGTCCCGGCTGCGAGTCGAACCCGTCACCCAAGCCCTCGCCCAGTCCGCTGCCGCCCCGCTGCGCGCGGCCGGGCTGCACGGTCACAAGTACGCCATCGACGCCATGCTCTGCGTCACCGTCCTCGCTCACCCGGCCACATCACGATCCTGACCTCGGATGTCGAGGACATCGCCGAGCTCACCGCCGACCACGCGCGGATCGCCCACGAGAAGGTCTAGCGCCGCCGGCGCAAGCGCAAGCGCTCCACACGCCACCAGCGCCGATCCGCCTGGTCGATGAGGTACTGGCGACCACGACCTCGTCGTCGGCGGTCAGTCCGAAGGAGACAACGAAGGCTCCGCGCCGCTCTACGGCAAGTCGGCCCCGCCTGGCTGTCAGCCGGGACACGCATGCCTACTCCTCACTCGTTCGAGTCTGGGTTCCCACAAGCCGCTTCACCTCCACGCCCGGCGGCGTAGCTTCAGGTGGTTGGCTCGGGCCCCGGTCCCTGGTGAGGGCTTTCTCAGCCCATCCATTCGTGCACCTCCCCCTGGATCGAGGGCGTCATGCCCAACCCTCCGCGCACATCACTGCTCGATACCCACAGGCATGGACACAGCGTTGTCGCCACACTGCACGGTGAGATCGACCTGCTGACGGCGCCGGCGCTCAGTGCCCTGTTGGCGCCACTGACCACGTGCGCGCGGCCGGATGTGCTGGTCGACCTGCGGCAGGTCGCCTTCATCGACGGAACGGGCCTCGCGGTCCTCGCGGTTGCCCGCGATGCCGCTTCCGCGCACGACGGGCGCCTTCGTTTGATCTGCACGCACCCCCTCACTCTGCGGATCCTGCACCACCCTGAGCTGGGATTCGACTTCGACGTCCTCGAGGGCCTTCCCGCGAGAGCCTGGTCAGGCAGACGGTGTTCGTGTGCGGACCGGCGGCCCGATGCAGCTGGATCCCGTGATGGGCGATGAGGATCCGGCGGGGCAAGGCGGGACCACGTGGCGGCGTTCACGGTCACATGGGCGTTCTGTGGCCAGCTGTGCGGCAGCATGCGGATCGTCGATGCCCGCGCCTCCAGCGGGAGTTGGCCCTGGTCGAGGTGCGGGCAGGGGCCGAGGGCGCGGGGTCAGACCTGCTGTGGGACCGGGCCGGGCTTGTGGTTCGGTCCGGGATCGTGACTCGACTCGGCGAGGGCGGCCGGGTCCGCAGGTGTGGGCGGAGCCGGTGTCGGCACCGCCGTGGCGGCTGCGGACTCCCTGCTGAGGAAGGCGCCCAGTTCGCCGATGGTGCTCATCAGCGGGGCGGGGAAGACGACGGTGGTGTTCTTGTCGACGCCGATCTCCACGAGGCTCTGCAGGTTGCGGAGCTGGAGGGCCAGGGGGTGCGCCATCATGGTGTCCGAGGCGTCTCCGAGTGCCGCGGCGGCGAGCGATTCGCCTTCCGCGTTGATGATCTTCGCCCTCTTCTCCCGCTCCGCCTCGGCCTGGCGGGCCATCGCGCGCTTCATGCCGTCGGGCAGCTGGATGTCCTTGAGTTCGACCAGGGTGACCTCCACACCCCACTCGACGGTGGCGACGTCGAGGATCGCGCGGATGTCGAGGTTGATGCGGTCGGTCTCCGACAGGGTCTCGTCCAGCGTGTGACGGCCGACGACCTTGCGCAGGGTGGTCTGGGCGATCTGGTTGGTCGCGGCGTGGACGTTCTCGATGGCGACGACCGACTTCACGGCGTCCACGACGCGGAAGTACGCGACGGCCGATACGTCGACACTGACGTTGTCGCGGGTGATGATGCCCTGCGACTGGATCGGCATCGTGACGACGCGCAGCGACACCCGGTGCAGGACGTCGACGAACGGAACGATGACGCGCAGTCCGGGAGTTCGCGTTCCGGCCAGGCGTCCGAGCCGGAAGAGGACCCCTTTCTCGTACTGCTTGACGATCTTGAGGGCCATCGCGAGCCCCAGCAGGGCGAGCAGACCGATGACGACGATGAGGATGATCAGGAGCTGCATGTGCGCCTCTATTCGGCGGGGGCCGTGCAATCGTGCGGTCGACCGCACGTCCCAGGAAGGAAGTGTGCGTCGGGTCAGCGCTGCCCGTGTGCCCGGTGGGTGCGGCGGCGTGGGCGCAGGCGCCCTCGGCCTCCGTCCCGGTGATCGCGGCGCTCGGGAGCGGAGGACGGCCGGGGCAGGCTCGGGAGCGGTCGGGCGGTGCTTACGCGAGCGCCTCGGCCGGTGGGCTGAGAGCGGCTGTAGTGGTGCAGTGCGATCCTGTCGGCGCGCTGGGCGTCGAGCCGCTGGATAACGTACGCCGCCCCCATGACCAGGATCAGCAGGGCCCCGACGGTCATAGACGTATCCATGGCGATCACGCCTCTGTTCCCGGACGGACGGCCAGGGTCATGGCGGCCGCGTGGGTCGAGGACGCGCCGCCCTCGTACTCCCACGTCTCTTCGGGGCTCTGCATCCGGCCGGCGGACGAGTCGCCGTGGCGGGCTTCCTCTGCGGCCAGCAGTGCGCTCGCCGTCAGGGCCGCCCCCGTGGGGGAGCTCGCGGCGGCCATCAGCCGGGCGGCGGCGGCAGGGCGGGTCTCAGGTGGGATCACCAGCAGGTCCCAGCGTCCGACACTGTAGGAGAGCAGCAGGACCTTGTGCGGGTCGAGCTCCGTGGTGAACCAGCCGACATTCACCACATGCCCGTGGACGGGCACCTTGCGCGGGATCACGGGCCAGTGGGTGGGATTGACGGCGATGCGGGTGATGCGCCCCCAGCGCGGGTCCAGCACGTCGGTCAGATCGGGCAGTTCACGCAGCAGATCGCGGGAGCGGGGCCACCACGCGCCGTCCAGCAGGCCGCAAGGGGCGCCCGGGGCTTTCAGCGAGAGGCGGACGGCCGTTACGGCGGGGTCCGCGGGCGGCGGTGGAAGAAGGCTGATGGTCGCGGACATGGCGCGAACCCGTCTCCAACCAGCTGCCCGAAAGCAGGTGGCCGGTGTATTTGCTCACCGAGAACGACTAGGGCGCGATGGCCGGTGTACGACATGCTCTCGGTGTCTCCAGCCTACTCCCCGGTCAGGGGCAACGGACCGTGCGAAGCAGCCGGGTTCGCACAGCACGGTCCGGCGGTCCGGCGGTCCGGCGGTCCGGCGGTCCGGCGGTCCGGCGGTCCGGCGGTCCGGCGGTCCGGCGGTCCGGCGGTCCGGCGGAAGGAGGACCACCGCGAGGGGCGTACAGGTACACGACGCAGGCCACGGCCGCCTGCCAGGTTGGAGCCAGGCAGCTGAGCACAATGCCTGCGATCAGCGCGGCGGGGACCATCCCGGCATGGAGCCAACCTCGCAGCTTCGGTTTGATCGGTTCGGCCAGGTCGGCCACCCGCTCCGCACCCTGCTGCTCATGTCGCACCAGGCGGAGCACATCGGCTGCTCATGACAACGATCTCCACGAAGCGCACAGACACCTCATAGTGCTGAGCCGTCGATGAGGTGATCAGCCGCGCGGAGCGACTGATCACCTCGGTGGAATTCCTCGACGCGCTCCCCATCCGGCTGTGGTGGGATTCAGGAGCGGGTGACCGGGCACAACGCGCAGGTTTCACGCCACCCGATGGGCTTCGGTTCAGGCGTTCGGTGACGTGCCGAGATCGACATCATTGAGCTCCGCTGCCGAGTTGACCTTCACCGAACTGGGCTTGCTGAGAGTTTTCCCGAAGCATACGGACCACGAGTTCGCCCCAACTCCCGATGAGGCGCACTCCCAGAGACCCAGGGGAGTGACAGGGGCGGCGGTATACAAGTCCACGATTGCTCGCGCACTGTAGAGACTGGAGCGGTTGTTGCGCACGATCACTGCCGCCCGGACGCTGCCCCCGCCTGACGACCTGATCGCACAGACCTGCGCGAGCACAGAGGCGGCGACCGTCTTGCTGCCGGCGCACTTCCACGTGTCGGGGCTGGAGGTGATCGGATTCGTGTTGCCGTAAGCACGCCAGGTGCCGACATCCGCAGCCGCGGCGGGGCCGAGGTCCCTAGCCGCGGCGGGGCCGAGGTCCCTAGCCGCGGCGGGGCCGAGCCCCGTAGCCGCGGCGGGGCCGACGGTTGCCAGACTCAGTCCGAGAACGGCAGTGACGGCGACTATCGAACCTGCGCCCGTTCGCTTAACTCGCATGCCGACCGTCCTCGTGCGGCTCTTCGCCTTCGAGGTGTCCTTCAGTCTCACCATGACAATCACTCCCAGGTTCTTCGGGTAACGGGTGCCCGACCACACGTGGTGCGGAGGCAACCGCCTCAGATCGGGCAGTGCATATTGCTGCCGTCGTTCGGCACCACGACTCAACCACGCGTGGACCTCGCGCCGGAAAGCATTCGAGCCAGTTCGAATCCAGCACACCGGGGTTGAAACTCGCTGCCGCGTCGGGACGGCACCCGGTGTTCGGAGATCCCGGACCACTCGCCCGCGCGTCACTTGCCCATCCGGACGTTGCCCTGCTCGCAGACCTGTTGCCGTACAACGGCGACACGTACACACCTGACCTGCTCACCCCTCAGCCAGGGGCGGACGCGCACCGTCGCGACCTGCTCGACGAGCAGATCGCGCAGATCGATTTCTGGCGGGACGCCCTTTCCGAGGGCTGGCCCGAATTGCGCGCGTTCATCGATCAGGACATCGCCCACCGCGCGACCGCCATCGCCACCCATGGCATCGGCCGGGCGCTCGGAGCACTTCACCCCGACATGGAGTGGGCAGGCGACGCGCTCACCCTCGCCAAGTCGTGGGACGGCGAAATGGATGCCGCCGGCCGGAACCTGGTCCTCGCCCCCGGCGTGCTCAACCGGCGGGCGACGTCATCGTCCAGGTCGACGCCCCCGGACAGTTCGTCCTCCAACTACCCCACCCGGCGGATCGGAGCCGGCAGGGGTCGCAGGTCCGGAAGGATCGCGCAAGTGGTCGGCAACGCCCGAGCGGCCTTGCCGGCAGACCTCGAAACCCCCCGGTCCACCACGGAACTCGCCACCCGGACCGGATACACCCTGGGCACCGTCTCCTACCACCTCAGCGCCCTGCATCGCGCACGCCTCGTCACCAAGGTCAGAGACGGGCGCCACGTGTTGTACCAGCGGACCGCACACGCGGCAGGCCTGCTGGAAGAAGCCCGCGGCTGACATGGTGCTGTCCGGCCGAGGGCAACGCCACTGCGCTTGAGGACTGATCCTGGGCGAACCGGCAAGTCAGCGGTCAGCGGCCCTTTCCGCAGGCTCCAAAATCGCCACGCACTCCACATGATGCGTCATCGAAAGATGTGAATCAAAAGCATGTGAAAGGAAACCGCAGGTCAGCGGCGCATCAAGAGCAAAACGGACCCGATGCCGATGTGCACTGTGTGCGCTATGGGCGCTACGTGCGGTCTCTTGACGCACGCTCCAATTTCCGAGGGTCGCCGTATGGCATTAGCAATGCCATACTCGCGTCATGGCTGACGACGACACCGACTTCCCCCCCGGCGACGGGCCCAGCAGCGGCATCTCCGTCTCCCTCACCGCCGGCACCCTCCAGGCGATCCGCGAGCGGGTGGGCAAGCGCGGCGTATCCGCGTACCTGGAGAAGGCCGCCCAACGCCAGATCGAGCGCGACAACCTGGACGAGCTGATCGCCGACTTCGATCAGGCCAACGGCCCCGCCGATCCGGAGGCCGTGGCCAGCAAGAGGGCGAAGCTCAACGGAAGTTCGCCCTCTTCTGACACCGGGGCTGCCGCGTGAGCGGCGCCCTCGTCCTGGATAGCGAGGGCTTGGCAAAGGCCGTTCAGCGCGATCGTGAGGTCCACGAGTGGCTCACCGCCGCCCGCGACGCGGACCTACCCGTCCTCACTTCCACCGCCGTGCTCGTCGAGGTGATCCACCCGAAGATCAACGACGCCGCGCTGAAGTGGACGCTGTCCAGGCTGCGGGTCGAGCCGGTCACCCAGGCCATCGCCCAGTCCGCCGCCACCCTGCTGCGCACGGCTGGCCTACACGGCCACAAGTACGCCATCGACGCCATGCTCTGCGCCACAGCCCTCGCCCAGCCCGGGCGCGTCACGATCCTGACCTCAGACGTCGAGGACATCGCCGCACTCACTGCCAACCACCCGCGGATCGCGACCGAGAAGGTCTAGCGCCGCCAGAGCAAGCATCAGTGCCGAACCTCGCTGACGGTGCCCGACGCCCGCACCACCAGCCCCACGGAATGAAGTTGGGCCAGGACCCCACAGCACACTCACCCTGGGAGGCGCCCTCGACGAGAAGTGATGCCGTGATTACCGTGAGTTGAAGAAGGCGTGGAGGTGTGCTGACCTCGGGGGGGCGGGATGCAGCGCAAGGAGCGGTTTCGGAGAATCGTCAGCGAATTCGGTGCGACGTGTAAGCAGGCGTTGCTGCACGGACAGAAGGAAGCCGCGATCCGCCGAGCAGTCGAAACCCTTCTCGTCGACGCAGCAGGGGTGTTGGGACTGCAAGCGGTCCTCCATGCCGAGGTGGCCGTCGCCGCGCACCGGATACGCCCTGACCTGGCGGTGCGGATTGGAAAGACACCGCGCAACATCGTCGGCTATGTCGAGCTGAAAAGCCCCGACAAGAGCACGATCCATCCCGGCGGCATGAACCAGCGTGATCGCCGTCAATGGGAAGGCATGGCGAAACTGCCCAACCTGATCTACACAAACGGCCAGACCTGGATCATGTACCGCTCGGGTCGGCAGTACGGCGACACCATCCACTTCGAGGGCGATCTGCACAGCGCTGGCTCCCGCCTACGGCTGCCGGTCGCCAGCGAGTCCGCCTTCGAGACGATGCTTTCCGAATTCTTCGGCTGGCAGCCCCACCCGCTGATGTCAATGCGGGAGGTGGTCTCCCGGGTCGCCCCACTGTGCGCACTTCTCCGTGATGCCGTTCACGATCGCCTCGATGCCGAAGCGGGCCTTCCACGCCACCAACGCCCGTTCACCGACCTGGCCTCCACACTCGAAGTTGATCTCTTCCCAACCACGGATGACCGGGACAAGCGCGCAACCTTTGCTGACCGCTACGCACAGTCCGTCACCTTTGCTCTCCTGCTTGCCGGCTCCGACACCACGGAAGGCAACGACACGGCGCTGGTTGGCGTGAGTTTGCACGAGATAGGCCGACGGCTCGGGGATGAGCACTCCGTCATGGGTCGTGCCTTGCAGATCCTCACCGACCAGGTCGAGGGGGAATTCCGCGACAGCCTGGACATGCTCGTCCGCGTCATTGACGCCATCGACTGGAGAAGTGCCCTCGCTGGCGAACCTGGCTTCCACATCCATCTCTACGAGCACTTCCTACAGGAGTACGACGCCGAGCTGCGCAAGGACTCCGGCACCTACTACACCCCGGCCCCACTGGTGACAGAGATGATCCGCCTGGTTGATGAGGTATTGGCGACCACTCTGGACTGTCCGGATGGCTTCGCCGACCCCGGTGTGTCCATCATCGACCCGTCGATGGGAACTGGCACCGGCATCATCGACCTCGTCGCCCGCAAACGGTCCGAAGGTGGCAACGAAGGCTTCCGCGCCGAATCCGTGCAAGAACTCGCAGGCCGACTGATCGGATTCGAAAAGCAGATGGGCGCCTTTGCCGTCGCTCAGATGCGTGTGGGGCAGATGCTCAGGCACCTCAATGCCCGAGTCCGGCTGCGTGACATGCGCCTGCATCTAGCCGACACCCTCGCCGATCCGTGGCGGCCCAGTGAACTCTTCGACCGCTACGGCGCCTTGTGGGGTCCTCTACGTGACGACGCCGAGGCAGCCAGCACCATCCAGCGCAACGAACGCATCACCGTCGTCATCGGCAACCCTCCCCACCGCGAACAGGCAGAGGGCCAGGGAGGATGGATAGAGAAGGGCTCGCTGGGCCGCGGCACCCCGCCCCTGGACGACTTCCGGCTGCGCGGTGCAGCTGGCGTATACGAGAACAAACTGAAGAGCCTGTGCACGTACTTCTGGCGCTGGGCCACCCACAAAGTCTTCGACCAGCACGGCGATCACCGCCACGGCGTGGTCTGTTTCGTCAGCACCGGCGGATTCATCCGCGGCGCCGGCTTCCAGGGCATGCGTTCCTACCTGCGGCGCACCTGCACCGAGGGCTGGGTCATCGACCTCACACCCGAAACCAAAAGGCCCCCGCTCAACAGCCGCTTCTTCCCTGGAGTCCAGCAAGAGTTGGCCATCGCCATCTTCGTCCGCCGACAAGGCGAGCGACAAGACGAACTGGCGCCTGTCCATTACATAGCCGTTCATGGCACCCGCCAGGGCAAAGAGGAGCAACTGCACAACCTGCATATCAACGGGCCTGGCTGGCGCACTTCTCGGCCTGTCGAGCCCGTCCCGTTCACACCTGCTTCCCGGAACGGCTGGGATACTTTCCCAGCCCTCACCGAGCTAATGCCCTGGTGCAAGCCTGGCATCAAGCCCAACCGGAACTGGGTCATCAGTCCGTCCCAAGCCGTCCTGCGCCGACGCTGGAACCGCCTCGTCCAAGAACGCGACCCCGCAACGAAACGAGAACTGTTCAAAGAGACCGGCGACCGCACTCTGGACAAGGAGGCCCTCCAGATCCCTGGACATCCCCACCCATCCATCCGCCTGCGCATCGAGCAAGGCCCTTGCCCCGCTCCGATACGCATTGCCCGCAGGGCCCTGGACCGCCAGTGGCTCATACCCGACGGCCGCGTCATCGACCGCTCGCGTCCCGAGCTGTGGCAGGCCGACATCGACCGCCAAATCTTCGTAGTCGAACAGCACACCCAGCGCCTACAGACCGGCCCGGCGCTGCTCTTCACCGCCCTCATCCCTGACATGCACTACTTCAATGGAAACGGTGGCCGCGTCCTGCCGCTCATGCACGCCGACCGCACCCCCAACATCACCCCAGGGCTGTTACCCCACCTCGCCAACTCTTACGGCCTCGAGCAAGTCCTCCCCGAGGACTTGCTCGCGTATCTCGCCGCTGTCACCGCCCATCCCACCTTCACCGAGCGCTATGCAGACGACCTCAACTCCCTCGGCGTACGCGTCCCCTTGACCTCCGATAGCGACCTCTGGCACGAGGCAATCAGCGTGGGACGCCACGTCTTATGGGCCTCAACATTCGGCGCACGCTGTATCAACCCCGACGACGGCCGCCCGGCAGGCACATCGAACTGGTGGCGGCGCCGGCACCCCGAGATCACGTACGCCCGCGGGGTCGTATCCGACACCCTCCCATCGGCCGTCAGCTACGACAGCGAACACCAGTACCTAGTCATCGAGGGCGGCATCTTCACCGGCGTCACCCCACGCATGCGCAACTACGCCACGGGCGGGCGCAACGTGCTCGACAGCTGGCTCGCCTACCGCAGTGACCGCACCGCCGGCAAAGTAACCAGTGAACTCGACCGTGAGCGCCCCGAGCGCTGGGAACCCGACTGGAGCCGGGAACTCGTTGAAGTCCTTGCCGTACTCAGGCACCTCACAGACCTAGAACCTCAGCAGGCAGAGATCCTCAACCGCATAGTCACCGCCCCCCTGATCGACGTCGCCGAACTCGCCCGACGCCACATTCTCCCGGTACCCGAGCGCGCACAGCACGCTCGTACCGGTCCGGACCATGCATTTCTTCCTGGCATGGACACAGTCGATGGCCAACCGCCAGGCCCTGTTGAGCCTCTATCCCTGCCGAACGACCCCGCAGACACCACGCCGCCCACAGCGCACTCATCTACACACCCCGTCCGGCGCGCTCGGCGGCGTCGCGGTCCAGCCTGACCGTTGGGGCCCAGCCGAGAAGGATGGCCTGTGGGAACGCTGGCTCACCTGGATGTTCGCCCCTGGCCGAGCCGTCCGGTGCTTCATCGACAAGCTGTAGACGAGCCGCCCAGTACACCTCATCCGAACGAAGGTCCCTGACGGCTGCCCCGAATGCCCTCGGAAGCGAAGGGCATTGTCTCCGGAGGGGGCAGCACACCCGGGAATCGCAGGAGGACCACATGCAACAGGCCCTCGACGAGCGGCAGCAGGCCGTGCTCGACTGGGTGGGCCAGGGATGTCCCGACAAAGTCTGGCCGGACAGCACGTACAAAGTCAGCGTGCAGGCCCTGCAAAACCGAGGTCTCGTCAAAATCACCAAACGCCGCGGGCATTGGTCCACCCACCTCGCCGCAAAAGGCCGGCAGCATCTCATCGAACGCGGCATCTGCCTCGCGGATCAGAATGCTGAACCACCTGAGCGAACCGGCCGAAAACCGGCACCGCCACGGCCCAAGAAAGTACCGAAGGCCCGTACGAACTACGCGGACCAGCTCCTCGAAGAACTGGTCGCGAACGATGGCTGCCTCATCAAGCGCATCGAATCCGGCCCACACGCCGTGAACTGGGCATCACGGGTCAGCGCCGCCCGCAAGTCCGGCGAGATCCCCCACACACAGGAGCTCTATGGATACCGCACCCACCGCGGCTACGAAATCAAGCTCGTCGACATCCCCGCCTGGCGCCTCGCCGAACTCACCCCGCTCCCCGTTCCGGCCAGACTCACCAAACCCCACTCCATCGTGGCCGCCCTTCAAAAGCTGCCGCAGCCCATGGGTCTGACCAAACCCATCCAAGACCGAGCCCTGAGCATCATCCAGGCCCTCATCACCGCCACCGAAGCACAAGGCTACAAGGCAGCACTCGGAACCACACAAGGCGCTCCCCCACCCCATCGGCGCCGAAAAGCACCACCGCACTTCACCGTCACCGCCCAAGGCGAAAGCGTCGGATTCCTCGTCCTCCAAGAACAGGACCGCAGCGAACATGTCCCCACCGACAAGGAACTCGCCGACGCCAAGAAGTACTCATGGAAGCGCATCGACCGCTACGACTACACCCCCTCCAATCGCCTGCACTTCATGCTCCGAGGCGGAAACTCGCACCGCGCCAGCGAATGGGCCGATCTCCCCGACCGGTCACTGGAAGACCAACTCGCCGAGATCGCGCAAGAAGTGGGCCTCCGTGGCGAAGCCGCGGAACGCAGACGCCGCGCGGATCAGCTACCCCGCGAGGCAGAGCAACGGCGCTGGGAAGCCGCCATGCAGGAAGCCCGCGCCGCGTACGCCCATAGCTATCGCGTCAAACACCTCGAAGAACAAGCAGACGCCTGGCACCAGACCAAGCGGCTGACCGAATACGTCACGGCCGTACGCGACCACGCCACATCACTGCCACCCGGGCAGGAAAAGACCGAGATCGAGGCGTGGCTCGCCTTCGCGAACGCCCGCCTCCAACACCTCACCGAGTCCGCCGCAGCGCCGAAGGTGCCCACCCCCACCGAAGCCCAGCGGCGACGACCTCAAGCCTTTCCTCAGCCACTGGAGCCCCTACGGGCCCCGCTCCTACTGAGCCGTGACGCTGTCCACGGCGAGCGGCATTTGAGCGTCAAGCCTTTCCTCACGAGCGTCATTTCAGCGTCAAGATATCGCCCGTAACGCCCACAACGCACATAATGCACACTGGACAAAGCGCAGGTCAGGAGCCCTTTGCCGCCGGTTCGAGGATCGCCACGCACTCCACATGATGCGTCATCGGAAACAGATCAAACGCCCGCAACGTCCGCACCCGGTACCCGCCCTCCCGGAAGTACGCCAGATCCCGCGCCAGCGCCGCCGGATCGCACGCCACATACGCGATCCGCCGCGCGCCCAGGCCTGCCAGGTGCTTCACCGTCTGCTTGCCTGCGCCCGCGCGCGGCGGGTCCAGGACGATCAGGTCGACCTCGGTGATGCCGGTGCGCGGGAGGACCGATTCGACCTTGCCCTGTTCGATGCGGACGCGGTCGAAGGACGCGAGGTTGTGGCGGGCGTCCTCCACCGCTCGCTTGGTGGACTCGATGCCGAGCACCGCGCCCTTCTCGCCGACGCGGTCGGCCAGCGCGCCGGCGAAGAGGCCGACGCCGCAGTAGAGGTCGAGGGCCGTGTCGCCCTTGCGCGGGGTCAGGCCCTGCATGACGGCGAGCATCAGCGTGTCGGCCGCCTTGGGGTGGACCTGCCAGAAGCCGCCGTTGCCGACGCGGTAGGTGCGGCCGTCGGCGCGTTCGCGGACGAAGGGGCGGCCGTGGACGCGGTGGATGCCGCCGTCCTGCTCGGCGACGCGGAGGACCGAGACCGGCTTGTTGAGTTCGACGATGGGGAGGCGGGCCCCGGGCTTGGGGGCCAGGACCACCTGGCGGTCCTGTGAGCCCGTCGCCGCGATCGCCTCGATCGACGCCATGCCGGACCAGTCGCGCTCCTCGATGCCGAGTTCGGAGACGCCCTCGGCGGCGATCATGCAGTGCTCGATCGGCTCGACCTCGTGCGAGCGGTGCCGGCGCAGGCCCGCGTTGCCGTCGGCGTCCACCGCGTACTGGACGCGGGTGCGCCAGGAGGGGACCTCGCCGGGCGGCAGCTTGTCGCCCTCCGCCGGCATGACCGTGCCGTCCCAGCCCGCTTCCTCGGGGGTGAGGCCGGCCAGGCGCTGGAGCTGTTCGGCGATGACCTCGCCCTTGAGGCGGCGCTGTGCGCCCGGCTTCGCGTGCTGCCAGTCGCAGCCGCCGCAGCGGCCGGGGCCCGCGTAGGGGCAGGGTGCCTCGACCCGGTCCTTGGAGGGGTCGAGGACCGTGACCGCGTCGGCCCGGAGGAAGCGTGCGCCCTCCTCGCCCTCGGTCACGCGTGCGACGACCTTCTCGCCGGGCAGCGCGTGCCGTACGAAGAGGACCTGGCCCTCGTCCGTACGGGCGATGCAGTGGCCGCCGTGTGCGACGGGGCCGATCTCGACCTCGTACTCCTGGCCGACCAGCGAGTTCCCCGCCTGCGGATTCTTCGGTTCTGCCTGCATGGCGGGGTGACTCCACAACGTAAAAGAGGAACGGCCGGACAACAGCCCACCAGTCTACGTGGGTGTCGTCCGGCCGCTTACCACAGAGCCGGGGCGGAGCCGCGTGGCGCTACGCCTTCCTGCTCGGCTCCTTCTTGTTCGGCTCCTTCTTGCCGTTCTGGTCCTTGGGGCGCTTCGCCCGCTCCACCGGGCCGCGCCGCACCGCGCCCGGCGCGTTCCACTCCGACCGCCTGCGGGCCCGCTTCTTCGCCGCCTCGGAGGAGTCCAGCTGGTACGGGACGGAGGTCACCATCACGCCAGGCGTGAAGAGGAGGCGGCCCTTGAGGCGCAGGGCGCTCTGGTTGTGGAGCAGGTGCTCGTACCAGTGGCCCACCACGTACTCGGGGATGATCACGCTGACCACGTCGCGCGGGCTCTCCCTGCGCAGGTTCTTGACGTACTCGATGATCGGGCGGGTGATCTCGCGGTACGGCGAGTCGAGGACCTTCAGGGGGACCGTGATGCCGCGGCGCTCCCACTCCTCCTTGAGGGCCTTGGTCTCCGCCGGGTCGACGTTGATGCTGAGCGCCTCCAGGTCGTGCGAGCGCATCAGCTTCGCGTACGAGAGGGCGCGCAGCGTCGGGCGGTGGATCTTGGAGACCAGGACGATCGAGTGGACGCGGGAGGGGCGCACGCTCTCCTCGCCCGGGGCGTCGGGGGCGGCGATCTCCTCGGCCACGCGGTCGTAGTGGCGGCGGATCGCCGTCATCGTCACGTAGAAGATGCACATGCCGAGCAGCGCGACCCAGGCACCGTGCGTGAACTTGGTGACGAGGACGACGACCAGCACGAGGCCCGTGAAGAAGGCGCCGAAGGTGTTGATCGCGCGGGAGCGGATCATGTGGCGGCGCTTGTTCTGGTCCTTCTCCTTGGCCAGGTGGCGGTTCCAGTGCCGGACCATGCCGATCTGGCTGAGCGTGAAGGAGACGAAGACGCCGACGATGTAGAGCTGGATGAGGCGGGTCGAGTCCGCGCCGTAGATGACGACGAGGAGCGCCGCCGCGCCGGCGAGCAGCACGATGCCGTTGGAGAACGCGAGGCGGTCGCCGCGGGTGTGCAGCTGGCGCGGCAGGTAGCGGTCCTGCGCGAGGATCGAGCCGAGCAGCGGGAAGCCGTTGTACGCGGTGTTGGCCGCGAGGAAGAGGACCAGCGCGGTGGCCGCGGCGAGGATCATGAAGGGGAAGCTGCCGTGGCCGAAGACCGCCTCGGCGACCTGCGAGATGACGGGGTTCTGGACGTAGTCCGAGCCGACCGGGACGCCGTTGTGGAGCAGGTCCTTCGTCGGCGCCTCCGACATCCGGACCTTGGTCACCATGGCGAGCGCGATGATGCCGCAGAACATGGTGACGGCGAGGCCGCCCATGAGCGCGAGCGTCGTCGCGGCGTTCTTGGACTTCGGCTTGCGGAAGGCCGGGACGCCGTTGCTGATCGCCTCGACGCCGGTGAGCGCCGCACAGCCCGAGGAGAAGGCCCTCAGGAGGAGGAACACGAGCGCGAAACCGGCGAGGCCCTGGTGCTCGGGCTTGATCTCGTAGTCGGCGGTGGGTGCCTTCATGGTGTCGTCGAGGACGATGCCGCGGAAGGCGCCCCACGCGATCATGATGAAGACGCCGGCCACGAAGACGTACGTCGGGATGGCGAAGAGCTTCCCGGACTCCTTCACGCCGCGCAGGTTCATCACCGTGAGGAGCACGATGACGACCACCGCGCACAGGACCTTGTGCTCGACCACGAAGGGGACCGCGGAGCCGAGGTTCTCGATGCCCGAGGTGATCGACACGGCGACGGTCAGGACGTAGTCGACGAGCAGGGCGCTGGCGACGGTGAGTCCGGCCTTGGGGCCGAGGTTGGTGGTGGCGACCTCGTAGTCGCCACCACCGCTCGGGTAGGCGTGCACGTTCTGTCTGTACGACGCGACGACGGTGAACATCAGCACCACGACCGCGACGGCGATCCACGGGCTGAAGTGGTACGCCGAGACACCCGCGATGGAGAGGACGAGAAGTACCTCGCCGGGCGCGTACGCCACGGAGGAGAGCGGGTCGGACGCGAAGACGGGGAGTGCGATGCGCTTCGGCAGGAGCGTTTCTCCGAGCCGGTCACTGCGCAGTGCGCGCCCGATGAGGATCCGTTTGGGCACGTCGGTCAGTTTGGACACGCAGAGGATCGTAAGCGTTCGAATGGGGGCGCGCCCACCCACCACCCCCAACTTCACCGGTTATCGGCCTTGTGCGATCCTGCGCTGCTCCTCTTGCCAGGCCGAATGCTCCGGAGAGGGGCCCGGAACGTGGGCCGAAGTGTGTCCCGAGGCGTGAGCCGGGGCATGGGCCGGGGCGTGGGCCGGAGCCTCGTACCGCTGCGCGAGCCGGGCCTCGGCGCGGCGGATCGCGCCGGAGGGCCACCAGGTGGCGCGTCCGAGGAGGAGCAGTGCCGCGGGCAGGATCATGACGCGGATCACGAAGGCGTCGAGCAGGACGGCGGCCGCGAGGACGAAGCCCATCTGCTTCATCTCCAGGATGTGCAGCATGACGAAGCTCGCGAAGACGCTGACCATGACGAGCGCGGCGCTGGTGACGACCTTGGCGGAGGACGCGATGCCGTCGAGGACCGCCTGCCGCGTGGGCACGCCGTTCAGGGCGGCCTCGCGGATCCGGCTGACCACGAAGACCTGGTAGTCCATCGAGAGCCCGAAGAGGATCACGAAGAGGAAGAGCGGGACGCGCGAGGAGATGCCGTCGAGCGAGTCGAAGGAGAGCAGCCCCTCCGCCCAGTCGCCCTGGAAGACGAGGACGAGCAGCCCGAGCGCGGAGCCCGCGGAGAGCAGGTTGAGGGCGGCGCCGAGCAGTCCGAGCACGACGGAGCGGAACGCGAACACCGTCATGACGAAGGTCATCAGGAGCAGGAAGCCGAGGACCAGCGGCAGCTTCTGGTTCTGGTGTGCCACGTAGTCCACGCCGCGCGGGACCTCACCGGTGACGGCCGTCTCGACGCCGGGCAGTTTGCCGACGGTCGCGGGGATGTAGTCGTCGCGGAGGTGCTCCAGCGAGTCTTCGGCGTTCTTCGAGTACGTGGGGTGCGGGGCGTTCAATTCGAGCACGGTGGTCCTCCGGTCCTCTGAGGAGCGGAGGAGCGGCGCACGGGAGGAGTTCGGCGCACCGGAGGAGTTCGGATGCGAGAGGTGCGAGAAGAGCGGGTCGGCCCCCGCGGCGCGGTCCAGCTCCGTCAGGGCCTCGCGCACCTCACCGGCCTGTGAGGCGTCGCCCCGCACCACGACGAGGTGCCGGACGCGCAGCTCCGGGAAGGCGTCGAGCAGCCGGTCGTACCCCTTCATGGCCGGGATCTCCCGCGAGAAGCTGTCCCGCGCCGGGTTCTTGAGGTTCATGTTCAGTGCGGGTAGCGCGAGGCCCAGCATGACGAGGACGGAGAGGCCCAGGGTGAGCGCGGGGTACTTGCGGGCCGGGGTGAGCAGGGCGGTCCAGACGCGGCCGGGGCCGCCCGACCCCTTCTCGCCGTACGTCCGGACGGGCTTGCCCTTGGCCAGGCGCCGGGCCGCGCGGCGCTCCGTGCGCCGGCCGAGCGTGACCAGCAGGGCGGGCAGCACGGTCACCGAGCTGATGACGGCGACGGCGACGACCAGGATGGTGCCGGTGGCCAGTGAGTCGAAGATGACGTCGCGGGCCAGGAAGAGCGCGGTGGTGGAGACGATCACGGCGATTCCGGAGACCACGATGGCGCGGCCCGCCGTCGCGGCGGCGGCCTCGACCAGGGCTTCGGAGGTGAGGCGGCCGCCCGCCCTGGCCCGCTCCTCGCGTTCGCGCTTGAGGTAGAAGAGCGTGTAGTCGACGCCGACGGCCATGCCGATGAGCAGGATCATGCTCATCCCGACGCCGGTGTCCGGCAACAGGTGCGAGGCCAGCATCGCCAGGCCCATCGTCGCCATGATCGAGGTGACGGCGAGCAGCACCGGCACGCCGGCCATGAGGACCGAGCCGAAGACCACGGCGAGCGTGATCAGCGTGATGGGCAGCGTGATCGCCTCGGAGAACTGCAGGTCCTCGTCGCGCTGGTCGTCGACGCCCTTGCTGACGGAGGCGTCGCCGGTCTCCTCGATGACCAGGCCCGGGTGGGCCTTCGCCGCCTTCTCGGTCTCGGCCTGGAGCGGCGGGACGTTCTTCTGGTCGTCCTGCTCGGAGCCGTTCAGCTCCACCTGGACCCGTAGGACGCGGCCGTCGGCGGAGCGCGCCGGGGGCGCCACCGCGGCGACCTCGGGCAGGGCCCTCATCCGGGCGGTGATGTCCTTGACGGCGGCGTCGGCCGCCGCCTTGTCGAGCCGGCCCGAGGCGGCCCGGATCAGTACGTGCTCCGTGGACCGCGGCGGGATGCCGCCCTCGGTCGCCAGGGCCTCGGCGCGGCCCGCCTCGCCGACCCGGAAGTCCTGCGAGGTCGCGCTGTTCATGCCTGCCGCTATTCCGCCCCCGAGGCAGAGCGCCACGAAGACCAGCCAGCCGATGATCGCCCGGCTCGGGTGCAGCGCGCTCCAACGGGCCACGCGCACCGTGACCGATCTTTTCCGCTTCCTCGTGTCCGTCATTTCGGTTCCCCCTGCTCCGACTTTCCCGGCTGTTGCCACGCCCGCTCCCCCGTCCGCCTCAGCACGTCTCGCGCTTCAGGCTCGCTCTTCGTGTTCGTGCTTCAGGTTCGTGCTTCATGTGTCAGCTGAGACTGACAGGTGAAGGATTGGGCCGTCAACTGTCATTCACGACTGCTTCGGCGCGCGTTGACAGCGGAACCCGTCATGCGTAAGCCTTGACTGACAGGTTTCGGGACCAGCACGAAGGCGGGCCATGGACAGCGAGGAGCTACTGGCCTTTCTCGCGGCGGTGGGCCACGCGCAGCGCCTGCGGATCATCGGCGAGCTCTCCGCGGGACAGCTGTACGTCAGCGAGCTGGCCCGGCGGCTCGGGGTCTCGCGCCCCCTGCTCTACATGCATCTCGAACGCATGGAGAAGGCCGGCCTCGTCGTCGGCCGCCTGGAGCTGTCCGACGACGGCAAGGCGCTCAAGTACTTCGAACTGGCCCCGTTCGACGTGCGGTTGAACGTCGATACGATCGTCGCCGCTCTCCGGCAGAATCCGCCGGACGAGGACGAGCAGCACTCACCAAGGGGGACGTCCTAGTGGAAGACGTGATCATTCCGGTCGCCTTTTTCCTGATACTCGCCGGCGCGGTCGTCGCGGTCGCGTACTTCCAGACGCAGCGCAACAAGGAGCGCGACCGTCAGTACGCCGAGGCCATGCAGGGCTACCGCGAGGCCGTGGAGCGCGCCAGGTCCGAGCAGGAGGCGACCCGCCTGCAGCTCGTCGAACTCGGCCACCGGCTGCAGAACGTCGAGGGTCTGCTCCGCAGCGTGGACTGACCGGCCCGCGTCAGCGTGGACTGACCGGCCCGCGTCGGCGTGGACCGACCGGCCCGCGCGGGCATCCCGCGCCGGGCCTCTCGCGTCCACGCGGGTGAGTGCGTGGACCCGGTTGCGGCTTAAGCTCGTCTCTTGGCAACGCCGCACGCTGTTGCCCCGTGGTTGCCAGCAGAGTGAGAGAGAAGAGTGAGCACGATGTTTTCGCAGGTCAGCGGGTTGACCAGGAGTGCGGGGTAAAGAACAGGTGCACATCGTCATCATGGGCTGCGGGAGAGTCGGGTCCGCTCTCGCGCAGAATCTCGAACAACAGGGGCACACGGTCGCCGTGGTCGACCAGGACCCGACCGCCTTCCGCCGCCTCGGCTCCGGTTTCGGCGGCCGCCGGGTGACCGGCGTCGGCTTCGACCAGGACACCCTGCGCGAGGCCGGCATCGAGGAGGCGGGCGCCTTCGCGGCCGTCTCAAGCGGCGACAACTCCAACATCATCGCCGCCCGCGTGGCCCGCGAGATGTTCGGCATCGAGAACGTCGCGGCCCGCATCTACGACCCGCGCCGCGCCGAGGTCTACCAGCGCCTGGGCATCCCGACGGTCGCCACGGTCCGCTGGACCGCCGACCAGATGCTGCGCCGGCTGCTCCCGTCCGGCGCCGAGCCGCTGTGGCGCGATCCCACCGGTGGCGTGCAGCTCGCCGAGGTGCACGCGTCCGCGGCCTGGATCGGACACAAGATCAGCCAGCTCCAGGAGGAGACCGGCGTGCGCGTGGCCTTCCTCACCCGGCTGGGCGAGGCGGTCCTGCCGACCTCGCAGACGGTTCTGCAGGAGGGCGATCTCGTGCACGTCATGATGCGCACCGACCAGGTCGACAAGGTCGAGGCGGCGTTCGCCGAAGGCCCCGAGGAGGGCGGTCACTGATGAGGGTCGCCATTGCCGGAGCCGGCGCGGTGGGCCGCTCCATCGCCGGTGAGCTCCTGGAGAACGGCCACGAGGTCCTTCTCATCGACAAGGCGCCGACCGCCATCTCGGTCGAGCGCGTCCCGCAGGCCGAGTGGCTGCTCGCCGACGCCTGCGAGATCACGTCCCTGGACGAGGCGGCGCTGCAGCGCTGCAACGTGGTCATCGCGGCCACCGGCGACGACAAGGTCAACCTCGTCGTCTCGCTGCTCGCGAAGACCGAGTACGGCGTGCCGCGCGTCGTCGCCCGCGTCAACAACCCCAAGAACGAGTGGCTCTTCAACGAGTCCTGGGGTGTCGACGTCGCGGTCTCCACGCCGCGCCTGATGTCCGCGCTCGTCGAGGAGGCGGTGAGCGTCGGCGATCTGGTGCGGCTGCTCCGCTTCAGCCACGGCGACGCGAACCTCGTCGAGCTGACGCTGCCGCCGGAGTCGGCCCTCGCGGGTACGCAGGTCGGCGACGTCCAGTGGCCCGAGGACACCTCGCTGGTCACGATCATCCGCGGTACGCGCGTTCTCGCGCCCACCGCGGACGACTCGCTCGAGGCGGGTGACGAGCTGCTCTTCGTGGCGGCGCAGGCTCGGGAGGAGCAGTTGGAGGATCTGCTTTCGGTGCGGCGTGAGGTGACGGGGGGCTGAGGCCGCCCCGGCCGGCTGTACGTCGATGGGGGCGCCCGGTGATTTCCGGGCGCCCCCATCGGCTTTGCGTGCGTTGCGTGCGTTGCGTGCTTGCTGCGGGTGCGTCGTGGCTGGTCGCGCAGTTCCCCGCGCCCCTGAAGGGCGCTCCGCGCCCCCGAAGGCCCGCCTCGCTCAGGCGTCCCGGCGTTCCCTGGTCCGCTCTGCCTCGCGCTGCTTCTCCGCCTCTTCCTGCGCTTCCATTTCGGCGAAGACGTCGATCGGGGGCGGGGCCTTCGCGAGGAAGACCCAGGTGAGGTAGACGGCGAGCAGGAAGGGGGGGATCTTGAGGGCCACCAGGACCCAGCCGAACTGCGTCGTGTCCGCCCACCAGTACAGCGGGAAGAGGATCGCGCACTTGGCGAGCAGGATCAGGCCCCAGGCCCAGCTGGCCTTCGCGTAGGCCTTCTTGCGGCCGGGGTTGCGGGTGCGCCAGGAGAGGTTCTCCTTGAAGACCGGGCCGAGGATGAGGCCGATCAGGGGCACGCCCGCGAGGGTCGTGATCATGTAGGCCAGGGCGAGGCCCAGGGTGTAGAGCATGCCCGGCAGGTAGAAGTCCTTGGCGTTGCCGGTCATCATCGCGAAGACCACACCGAAGACGACGCCGAAGACGCCGCTGAAGGCGTGCTTGACGGTGTCCTTCATGACCAGGCGGACCGCGACGAGCACCAGGGACACCGCGACGGCCGCGATGGCCGACATGTGCAGGTCCTTGTTGATCGTGAAGATGGTCACGAAGAGCAGGCCGGGTACGACCGTCTCCACCATGCCCCGCACGCCGCCGAAGGCTTCGAAGAGCGCTGCCTCGGTCACGGCCCTGGAATCGGCGTCCTGATCCGCGGTCCCTTGGTCCGTCGGCTTGTCGAGGGACGTCACCGGCTACTCCCGTCCGAGGGGTCTGAGTTCGTACTTGGGGTTGAAGAGCACCCGGCGGCCCCGGCTCTCCGAGATCCGGCCGGATGCGATCAGCCTGCGCCCCGGTTCGATTCCCACGATGGAGCGCCTGCCGAGCCACACCACGTCCAGCGCCGCCGAACCGTCGAACAGCTCGGCCTCCAGGGCGGGAACCCCGGCGCGCGGACGCAGGGTGACCGTGCGCAAGGTACCAGTAACGGTGACGATCTGGCGGTCGCGGCAGTCGCCGATGCGGACGCAGCCCGCTGTCTCGGCGTCCTCCCTCAGCTCCTCCGACTCCAGGTCCTCCTGCGAGGAGGAGAGCCGGTCGAGCATGCGCCGGAAGCGGCCCGCCGGCCTTTCGGAACCAGGAACAGCACTCATACAAGAAGCGTACCGGGGTACGCCGACACTGCGGAAAGCGGTGCGCTCATCTGTGCTTATGTCCGCTCAGTACCCGCTGTGACGCACCCTGAAGCAAGTAATCCGGTCACTTCTCGAACCGGTACCCCATGCCGGGTTCCGTGATGAAGTGCCGCGGGTGCGCGGGGTCCGTCTCCAGCTTGCGGCGCAGCTGCGCCATGTAGACGCGGAGGTAGTTCGTCTCCGTGCCGTACGAGGGCCCCCACACCTCCTGGAGCAGTTGCTTCTGGCTGACCAGCCGGCCGGTGTTGCGCACCAGGACCTCCAGGAGGTGCCACTCGGTCGGGGTGAGGCGGACGTCGCGGCCACCCCGGTTGACCTTCTTGGCGGCGAGGTCGACGGAGAAGTCCCCGGTGTCGACCAGCACGTCCCCCTCGCCGGGCCCGGTGGGCTCCGCCCTGCGGACGGCGGCGCGCAGCCGGGCGAGGAGCTCGTCCATGCCGAAGGGCTTGGTCACGTAGTCGTCGGCGCCCGCGTCCAGCGCCTCGACCTTCTCGTCCGAGCTGTGCCGGGCGGAGAGGACCAGGATCGGGACGCGCGTCCAGCCGCGCAGGCCCCTGATGACCTCCACACCGTCCATGTCGGGCAGACCGAGGTCGAGCACGATCACGTCGGGGTGGCGGGCGGCCGCCACCTGCAGCGCGGTCGCGCCGTCGGGGGCCGAGTCCACCTCGTACTTGCGCGCCTTCAGGTTGATCACGAGGGCGCGTACGATCTGCGGCTCGTCGTCGACCACGAGCACCCGGGTCATGCTTGCCTGCCTTTCTGGCTTCTGGTTCGCGGTCACGAGGTGACCTTGGCCGAGAGCTCGGAGCGGGTCTGCGGCCGTCCGGCCGCCGCCCGCAGGGTGAGGACCATGGTGAGGCCGCCGCCCGGGGTGTCCTCGGCGGCGAGGGTGCCGCCCATGGACTCGGCGAAGCCGCGGGCGACGGCGAGGCCGAGGCCCACCCCGGCACCGCGCGGAGCGTCACCGTAGCGCTGGAAGGGCGCGAAGATGCGGTCCTTGGCGCTGTCGGGGACGCCGGGGCCGCGGTCCACCACGCGGATCTCGACGCGCTCGCCGAGCGCACTGGCGGAGACCTTGACGGGCTCCCCGTCGGGCGCGTACTTCACGGCGTTCTCGACGACGTTGGCGACCGCGCGCTCCAGGAGGCCCTTGTCGACGGCGACCATCGGCAGCGTCTCGGGTATGTCAAGCTCCGCGCTGCCGTCGGGTACGCCGCCGAGCGCCATCGGGACGACCTCGTCGAGGTCGATCTCGCGGATCAGCGGGGTGACGGTGCCGGTCTGCAGCCGGGACATGTCGAGCAGGTTGCCGACCAGGTGCTCCAGCCGGTCGGCGCCGTCCTCGATGCCCTCCAGGAGTTCGGCCTCGTCCTCCTCGGACCACTCCACGTCGTCGGAGCGCAGCGAGGAGACGGCCGCCTTGATGCCCGCGAGCGGCGTGCGCAGGTCGTGGCTGACGGCGGCGAGCAGGGCGGTGCGGATGCGGTTGCCCTCGGCGAGGGTGCGGGCCCGGTCCGCCTCGGACTGCAGGCGCTGGCGGTCCAGGACGACGGCGGCCTGCGCGGCGAACGCGGCCAGTACGCGGCGGTCCGCGGCGGGCAGCACCCGGCCGGAGAGGGCGAGCGCCATGTGGTCGCCGACGGGCACGTCGACGTCGGCGTTCTCGGGGCGTTCCAGCGGGCGGCCGTCGCCCGCGCTGCCCGCGCAGGTCCAGGGTTCGGTGTCGCTCGCGCGCTCCAGGAGGGCCACGGACTCCATGGCGAAGGTCTCGCGCACCCGTTCGAGCAGGGCCTCCAGGCTGGTCTCGCCGCGCAGCACGCTGCCGGCGAGGAAGGAGAGTATCTCCGCCTCGGCCCGGAGCCTGGCCGCCTGCGCGGTGCGCCGGGCCGCGAGGTCGACGACGGAGGCCACCGACACCGCTACGCCCACGAACACGGCGATCGCGACGATGTTCTTGTTGTTGGAGACCGTCCACAGGTGCAGCGGCGGCGTGAAGTAGTAGTTGAGCAGCAGCGAGCCGACGGCCGCCGACGCGAGCGCCGGGAGGAGCCCGCCCACCAGCGCGGCGGCGATGGTGAGCGTCAGGAAGAGCAGCATGTCGTTGGCGAGACCGAGGTCGGTGTCGGCATGGGTGAGCAGCAGCGTCAGGAGCGCGGGCCCCGCGACGCCGACCAGCCAGCCCCAGATGACCCGGGAGCGGCCCAGGCGGGCCCCGCGCGCGACGGGCAGCCCGCGCCCCTTGGCGACCTCGCCGTGCGTGACGATGTGCACGTCCAGGTCGGGGCCCGAGTCGCGGGCGACGGTCGCGCCGACGCCGGGCCCGAAGACGTACTGCCAGGTCTTGCGGCGCGAGGAGCCGAGGACGATCTGGGTGGCGTTGACACCGCGCGCGAAGTCGAGGAGCGCGGCCGGTATGTCGTCGCCTATGACGTGGTGGAAAGTGCCGCCGAGATCCTCGACGAGGGTGCGCTGGACGGCGAGTTCCTTGGGGGACGCGCCGGTCAGACCGTCGCTGCGGGCGATGTAGACGGCGAGGATCTCGCTGCCGGAGCCCTTGGCTGCCATCCGGGAGGCGCGCCTGATCAGCGTGCGCCCCTCCGGGCCGCCGGTCAGTCCGACGACGATGCGCTCGCGGGCCTGCCAGGTGGAGCGGATGTTGTGCTCGCCCCGGTACTGCTGGAGGTATTCGTCGACGCGGTCGGCGACCCAGAGCAGCGCGAGCTCGCGCAGCGCCGTGAGGTTGCCGGGCCGGAAGTAGTTGGAGAGGGACGCGTCGATGCGGTCGGGCTGGTAGATGTTGCCGTGCGCCATGCGGCGGCGCAGCGCCTCGGGCGACATGTCGACCAGCTCGATCTGGTCGGCGCGGCGCACCACCTCGTCCGGCACGGTCTCGCGCTGGCGTACGCCGGTGATCGACTCGACGACGTCGCCCAAGGACTCCAGGTGCTGGATGTTCACGGTCGAGACGACGTCGATGCCGGCCGCGAGGAGTTCCTCGACGTCCTGCCAGCGCTTGGCGTTGCGCGAGCCGGGGACGTTGGTGTGGGCGAGCTCGTCGACCAGGGCGACGGCGGGGGCGCGCTCCAGGACCGCGTCGACGTCCATCTCGGTGAAGGCCGTGCCGCGGTACTCGAGCTCCTTGCGGGCGACCTCGGTGAGGCCGCGCAGCATCACCTCGGTGCGCGGCCTGCCGTGGTGCTCCACGAAGGCGACCACGCAGTCGGTGCCGCGCTCGGTGCGGCGGTGCGCCTCGGAGAGCATGGCGTACGTCTTGCCGACGCCCGGTGCCGCGCCGAGGTAGATCCGAAGCTTGCCGCGTGCCATGGCCCCATTGTCTTTCGGAAACTGCTGTGTACGCAGCGTCGACCTTACGGCCAACAATTCCGGCATTGCGGGCGAGGGGGTACGGCGGGGCGCTCCTTGACAGAACCCTGATGCGCGACTGCCCCACCCGTGGGCGGTCCGCGGGCGGTCTTCGGGCCGCTCGGATCAGTGTTCGACGATCTCGCCGTCGCGCAGTTCGAGGACCCGGTCGGCCAGGTCGAGCAGTGTCGCGTCGTGGGTGGCGACCAGGGCGGTGACGCCCTCGCTGCGGACGACCGCGCGCAGCAGCTCCATCACGGCGAGCCCGGTCTCCGCGTCGAGCTGCCCGGTGGGCTCGTCGGCGATCAGCAGGGCGGGCTTGTTGGCGAGGGCGCGGGCGATGGCCACGCGCTGCTGCTGGCCGCCGGAGAGCTCGCCGGGCCGCTGCCCCGCGTGGTCGGCGAGGCCCACGAGGGCGAGGAGGAGGGCGACGCGCTCCTCCCGCGCGCGGGGGTCGGTCCTCCGCAGCCGCAGGGGCACGCCGACGTTCTCGGCGGCGGTGAGGATGGGGATGAGGCCGAAGGACTGGAAGATGAAGCCGAGCCGGTCCCTGCGCAGCTCCAGCAGGCCGCTCTCGCCGAGCCCCGCGAGCTCGACCCCGTCGACGGCGATCTTCCCGTGGTCCGGAGAGTCGAGGCCGCCGACGAGGTTGAGCAGCGTCGTCTTGCCGGATCCGGAGCGGCCCTTCAGCGCGACGAGCTCGCCGCGCGGGACGGAGAAGGAGAAGCCGCGCAGGGCGTGCACGGCCGCGGCTCCGCTGCCGTACGTCCGGTGGAGGCCCTCGACGACGACCATGTCCCGCGCGCTCACTGTCACCGGTCGCTCCTTCGTACGCCCCTGGGTCCATCCGGCCACACCCCCACATGCCCCGGCTCCGCCGTGAGCCGCACCCGCCCCCGCAACCCGTACCGCTCGACGTACTCCCCCGGCACCTGCAACCGCCCCGCCCTGTCCAGAACCGTGAACTCCTCGCCTGCGCCGCCCCGTTCCCTGAGCGTCTCCGTCGACGTCCTGCCGTCACGGATGCGCACCGTGCGCCGGACCTGATCGGCGACCAAGGGGTCGTGGGTGACGACGAGGACGGTCGTGCCGAGCTCTTCGTTCGCGCGGCGCAGCGCCGCGAAGACATCCTCGCCACTGGCCGTGTCCAGCTCGCCGGTCGGCTCGTCGGCGAGCAGTACGCGCGGGGAGTTGGCGGTGGCGACCGCGACGGCCACCCGTTGCTGTTCGCCGCCGGAGAGCTCGGCGGGCCGCCGGTCGCGGCAGTGCGCGACGCCGAGCACGCCCAGCAGTCCGGCGGCCCTCTCCTGACGCGAACGGCGCGGCACGCGCGCGTACTTCATCGGCAGCGCCACGTTCTCCAGTGCGGTCAGGTAGGGCAGGAGATTGCGTCCGGTCTGCTGCCAGACGAAGCCGACGGTGTGCCTGCGGTAGCCGAGGCGTTCGCGGCGCCCCATGGCGAGCAGGTCGTGGCCCGCGACCTTCGCGCGGCCTGCGGTGGGCAGGTCGAGCCCGGAGAGGATCGACAGGAGCGTGGACTTGCCGGACCCCGATGCGCCGACCAGGGCCACGCACTCGCCGGCCGCGACGACCAGGTCGAGGCCCTGGAGCGCCTGCACCTCGACCTCCTCGGTGCGGTAGACCCGGACGAGGTTGTCGCAGACGACGAGGCCCTCGTCGGCCGCGGGACGCCCCGCGGCGCGGGCCCGCGCCTCCAGTGCGGCCAGCTCGGTCATCGCTCCCGCCCGTTCAGTCATCGGATCTCCCGAGTCGCAGGACGGCGCCGAGCCCCCGGCGCCGGCCGAGCCAGGTCTCCACGCCCACCGCCGTGGCGACCAGGACACAGAGTCCCGCGCCCAGCGCCGCCGTGAACAGCACGTCGACATGCCGGTCGGGCGCGGCGGGCCCGCCGGTGAACTCCCGCAGGTCAAGGGCGGGACCGAGCAGCCAGGGCAGGGTCAGGCCGAGCGTGACGCCGCCTGCGACGGCCGCGAGCACCAGGGGCAGGAGTTGCAGCAGTTGCAGCGCGGAGGCGGCGCGACCGCCGAGACCCAGGGTGCGCAGGAAGGCGGTCGTGCGCCCGCGCGCGGGCGCGGACAGGAGCAGGTCGAGGACGAGGGCAAGGAGCGCGAGGAGCACGGCGAGTGCGGTGCAGGCGGTGTGCGCCACGGTCACGGCGGCGACGAGCCGGTCGTCGTCGGCCGCCGCCTGCTCCTCGGCGCTGATGCGGAGCTCCCCGCCGGTCGTCCCGGGGGCGGCACGCGGTACGAGGGCACGCAGCGCCTCGGCGTCCACCCGCTCCCCGTACAGCAGGAGCGCGGACTCCTCGAACTCGGCGGCGGTGAAGGCGCGCAGGTCGCGGTTGTCGGTGAGGAGCAGGTGCTGCCGGGTTCCGGTCAGACCGCGCACGGGCCCGAGCGCGGCATCGCGCCGCACCTCCTCGGGCAGCGTGCCGACGATCCGCAGCCGCGTCTCCTTGCCGTGCCGGGTGAAGGTGAGCAGGTCCCCGGCGTGCCCCTCGGAGGCCAGCACCCGGATCTCCCGGCCGTCCCCGCTCGTCGTGAGGCCCGCATCGGCCAGGACGCGCGCGGCGGCCGAACCGTCCACCGCCGCCCGCAGCGTGGCGCCGTCCACCCCGACCAGGCTGGAGCTCCCGTACCGCCCCCCGTCCCTGCCGCTCACCGGGTCGACCCGCAGCTGCCGTACCGCCACCGCTTCCCGTACGCCACGCGCGCGTGCCAGGCGTGCCGCCATGCCGGGGTCGCGTCCGGCGTCCAGGAAGGAGGCGTCGGCGCCCACCTGCCAGGCCGCCGCGGCGCGCCGCCCGTCCGCCAGCGTCCCCGAGATGAGCCCTCCGAAGACGGCGCCGGCGAGCGTCACCACGAGGACGAGCAACGCGAGGCCGCGCGCGGGAGCCTCCTTGGCGGCCCGGGACAGCGCGACGAGCGCCACGGCGCCGCGCCCCCGGGCCGACCACCGCGCCACCACGCGCAGCGGCCGGGGATAGCACCGCACCAGCACGGCGACCGTCGCGAGTCCAAGGAGCACCGGCACCGCGGCGAGCAGCGGATCCGGCCCCGCCGCCCCTCGCGTGCCCCGCGCCCGCAGCGCCAGGACGCCGCCCGCGGCGAGCAGCAGCACCAGCGCCTCGGCCACCTGCCGACGCCCCGCGCCCCGCGGCTCCCGGTGGCCCAGCACGGCCCGGTCCCGCACCGCGGCCCAGGTGAGGAGCGGCAGCGGCAGCCAGCAGAGCAGGGCCACGGCCAGCCCTTGCCCGTACGCGGGTGAGCTCCCCGGCACCGCCGACGCCACCGCGCCGCCGAGACAACAACCGAGCACCGCGGCGGGCGCGTTCTCCGCCGCGCGCCCGAGTGCGAGCCCGGTGGCGGAGGCTCCGCGCGCCCTCAGCAGCCGGTCCGCGGCGAGCCGTCGGCGCACCACAAGGAGCGACGTCGCGACGACGGCGGCGAGCCCCACGCCGAGCAGCGTGGCCGGCGCGAACGACATCACGACGCGCGCCTGTCGCCACTGGCGCCCGAACTCCTCGAAGGTGTCGCTCAGTTCGGTGTCGGTCTCCAGTTCGCTCGCGGGGTGGGTACCGAGGACGCACCACTTGCCTCCGTACGTCGGGGTGTCGCAGAAGGCGTTCTTCGCGGCGGGTGGGTAACGGGCCATGAGCCGCCGGAACGCGCGCTCCCCCCGCTCCCCCACGAACCGCTCGGCGGCCGACTCCCCAAGACCAAGCCGCATGTTCCACTCGACGGTGAGTTCGGCGTCCGACTGGGTCTGCAGGATCTCGGCGCCGCGGGGGGCGACCAGCGCGCCGACGGCCGTTGCCGCGCCGGTCCGGCCGGGCAACGGCCGCACGAGGAGGGGCTGTTCGACCCATAGCCGCTCGCCCCCCGCGGTCCGGAAGACCCCGACGACCACCCCGACCGCGTCGGCGTTCTCCATGGCGCCACCGCGCAGCGCGATACGCCGGCCGACACCGAGCCCGAGCGTGTCGCGCGTCCGTGCGGAGACGGCGATCTCCACGCTCTCGCCGCGCGCGCGGGGTGGGCGGCCTGCGAGGTAGGCGCTGGGGGGCGGGGCGTCGGAGGCGTAGGTGAGGGAGAGGGACAGGGGGATGGGGTTCGCCCCACCAGCCGCCGCGTCCCCGCCCACCGTGGGCAGGCGGATACGCGTCGAGTCGTGTACGAGGTTCCCGCGGAGCGCGGCCGGGGCCGCGTTCTCGATGGCCGTCGCGTAGCGCGCGAGGTCCGCGCCGAGATCACTTCTCTCGCCGGGGCGCGGCTGCTCCGGGTCGATCCGGGCGCTGTGCACCACACCGGGCGCCGTCCGCTGCACCTGATCGAACCGCGCCGCCAGCGCGCCCCCGCCCAGCCGTTCGAGGAGGCCGGGAGCCGCACCGGCGGCGCCGACCAGGACGGCGACGAGCAGCCCGAGCCCGATCGTCAGGGGCGCACGCCGCCACCATCCGCGCTTCACGGCAGCCCCCTCACACGTCATCCCCCGCCCGCAGCACCCGCGCCGGATCGACCCGCCCCAGGAGCCGCGCCGCCACCGTCACCACCCCGCAGATCACCGCGGTGGCCGCCCCGGCCGTCACCCCCACCCGCACCCACGGCACCGCCGCCACCAGCCCCGGGAAGACCGGCTTCCCGACCGCGTCGACCGTCACCACCGGGATGATCAGCTCGGCGAGGGCCGCCCCCAGTACCGTGCCGAGCAGCGCCGCCACCCCGGCGAGCGCCAGCTGCTCCGTCCACAGGTACGCCGCCAGTTGCCCGCGCCGCATCCCGAGCGCCCGCAGCAGTCCGAACTCCCGCTCCCTCGCCCGTGCGGAGAGGGCCGTGTGCAGGGCGAACGCGATGACGGCGAAGGCGGGCGCGAGCACCAGACAGAGCACGAGGGCCCCACGCGCCCCGCGCCGCAGCGGATCGTCGGCCAATTCCTCCCGCACCGACGGGACGTCCACCGCGTGTCCGAGCCGCGGATCGGCGCGCACCGCCGCCACGGCCGCCGACGCGTCCGCCCCGCGGACCCCCACCCACCACGCGCTCTCCGCCTGGGGCAACGCCCCGCTCAGGACCCACTGGGCGGCCATCGCACGGGCGTCGGCGAGCAGCCGGGGCCGGTCGCGCGGCAGCCCGGGCAGCGCCGCGATCCGCCCGACGATCTCGACCCGCGCGCTCCCGCCTCCCCCACGCCGCACCCTCACCGTGTCCCCGACCCGCACCGCCCCGGAGTCGAGGAGCGCGTCGTCGGCGAGGGCGGGTGCGGCGGGGCGGCCCGTGGCGCGGTCCGTGCCGAGCCGTACGTTCCACGTGGGGTACCGCAACCGGCTGTCGGGCCCCCGCAGCACCGCGTCGATGAGCTTTCCGGCGGCGGGCCGGTCGGCGCACAGGACGGGCCCGGGTGCCTCCCCGGAAGGCGGGCGCCTCCCGTCGCGCCCCCGCTCCCGCGCCGCCCCCGGGCAGCCCGCCGCATGCCGGTCGGGCGGATCAGCCCGCAGATCACGCCACCGCGCGTGCCCCGCGAGCCCCGGCACCTGATCGATGGTCAGGCGGTAGGTGCGGCGCACCCGTTCCCCGGTCATGCTCAGGTCGATCTGCAGGATGCGTACGCCCTCGCCGCGCGCCGGCACCTTCAGCGGCACGCTCCGGGCGCCGCCCTCCTCGATCACCACGGAACTCGCATGGCTCAGCCCGTCGCCGTCCTCGAAGAAGACGGTGAGCCGGACGGGCACGACGGTCCCGCCCCCGTCGGCCGACAACCGCGCCCGCAGCGGCAGTTCCGTCGCCGGTCCCCGGCCGTCATCCCGCCCGGCCCCCGGCGCGGCCCCCCGCAGCGGAAGCCCGTGCTCGGGCACCCTCTCCCCCAGTGGCGCCACGAGGTCCCGCAGGGGCCGCTCCGCGAGGTCCCCGCGCAGCGAGGGCACCGGGCCCCGCACGGTGTCGACCGCGGTCACGGCCACCGCGTCCTGACCGGCGTACCCCTCCGAGGTGATCACGGGCGTGACGGGCCCGGCGCCCGGCAACGCCCCGTAGACGGCGCGCCGTTCACCGGGAGGCACCCCCTCGCCCGGTTCGATGCGCAGGTCGGCGCCGACCTGGAACGCGGCCTGGTCCCGGTCGCCGCGGTCCAGGACGGCCAGTGCCGTGCTGCTGAAAGCGGCGACGGCGAGCGCGAGGGTCACCACCAGGGCCGGTCCGGCGTGCCGGGCCGCGCGCCGGCCGAGCTGCCAGCCGCCGAGCGGCAGGACGAGCCCGCGTGCGCGCCGCGCGAGCGGGTCGACGACGCGGGCGAGCAGCGGCAGGAACCGCAGGACGAGCAGCGCGGCGGCCACGGTCATCGCGACGGGCGCGAGCACGAGAACCGGGTCCAGGCCGCTGTCGCCGGTCACCGGCGAGCGGTACTGCCGCAGTTGCAGCCAGCCGAGCACGGCGACCGCGGCGAGCGCCAGGTCCGCCCCGATCCGCTGGACCCCGGCGAACCGCGCGCCCCGCAGCCGCAGCCGGGCCACCGCCCGCCGGTCCCGTACGACCCGCACGGTCGGCACGAGTACCGCGAGGCCGTGCACGACGAGGGCGGCCAGGGCGGCCGCCCACCCCACGCCGGTCACCACCGACGCGGGCACCTCGCCCCCGATGAGCCCGGCTCCTTCGAGTACGTGGAGCAGGGGTCCCGCGAGGAAGGGCGCGGCGAGCCCCGCGGGCACGGCGACGCAGGCCCATTGCCCGGCCGTGGACAGGGCGATCCGCCGGGTGCCCGCGCCGCGCGCGGCCAGTAACGCCAGCTCGGGGCGGCGGTGTTCGGCGAGTTGCCGCGCGGTGAGCACGAGGGCGGCAACGGCGAGCGCGGCGAGGAGGGTCGCGGGGACGTAGAGCCCGGCGCGGGCGACGGCGATCGGGGTGGTGAGCCGGTCGAGTGCCCGGCGCAGCCCGCCCGACAAGGTCAACTCCCCGGCGCCACCGCGGTTTGCGCCCCGCCCGTCCGCCTCACTTCGCTCCCCCGGCCTGCCCTGCTCCCCGCGCAGCACCGACCGCGACGCATCGCTGCCCGCGAATCTCCTGGTCCGTTCCCGCAGCGCCCCGATGTCACCCAGCCGCGGGCCGCCCGTCTGCGGCACCCCGAGCCACAGCGCGGTGGCGTCCGCGGTCAGTGGCTCGCTGCGGGCGAAGGCGGCGCGAGGTATGACGGCGATCGAGTCGGGCGTCCCGAACGTACTGCTCAGCGAGGCCCACACCGCGGGCGCGCGCTTCCCGGCGGCGTACACCCCGACGATCCGCAGCGTCACCGGGCGTTCGTCCGCGCCCCGAACGGTGATCTCGTCGCCGGTCCGCACGGCGAGCTCGGCGGCGGCCGGCTCGGTCAGCGCGGCCTCGGCCGGTGCCGCCGCGCCCGGCCCCCCGTCGGCTCGCGGCCACCGCCCGGCCACCAGCCGGGCGTGCCGCGTGGCGCCCTCCAGGGCGACGACGGAGACGGTGGCGTCCTCGCGCGGGTGGCCCGCGGCCTCGGTGACGGCGAGTTCGTCGTTGCGGGCCGCGGGAGCGCGCAGCGCGGCCCAGGTGCGGTGGGGGACGCCACCGTACGTACGGTCGAGTGCGGCTCGTACGTCCCGGTCCAACTCCCGTGCGCCGTCGGGCCTGTGGGGTCCCGCGACCTCGACGACGGCGTCGCGGTCGGCGGCGAGCCGCCGCTGGATGCCGCCCTCGACGGCCTTCTCGGACAGTCCCGCAAGGGCCGCGAGCACGGTGGCGGCGAGCAGCACGGCGAGCCCGGCCGCTCCCAGCACGAGCCCGTGGTGCAGGCTCCCCCGCACCGCCGCGGGCAACCGTCGTCCCCTCACCGCACCGGTCTCCCCCCGAGTGACCGGCACAGTATGGGCGGACGCGAAAGCGGCCCGCAATGGATCCGGACGAACCGGAACCACCACGGGCCACAAGGCCGGTCGGGGGCCGCGGGGCGAACCCCGAGTGAAGTGCCGGCGGCTAGCGCACCTCGGTGATCTCGGGGCCGCGCTGGAGCTGCCCCATGCCGCCCGAGAAGCGCGAGCCCTCCTGCTGCTCCTGCTGGACGTTCTCCGCGACCATCTGGGCGTCGTCCGGCAGCTTCAGGACGATCGGGTCGCGCGGCGCCATCGGGCCCTCGCCGCGCACGACGACCGTGTCCCGGAAGATCTGCTCGAGGAGACCTGCGGCCTGCGGCTGCACGGCGCCCTGCCCGGAGATCACTCCGCGCAGGAACCAGCGCGGCCCGTCGACGCCGACGAAGCGCACGACCTGCACCCCGCCCGTGCCGTCCGGCAGCTGCACCGGCACCTGGGCGCGCAGCTCCCAGCCGAGGGGGCCCTCGACCTCGTCGATGACACCGCCCTGCTGGGTGATGCCCGAGGCGATCTCCTCGCGGACCTCGCCCCAGATGCCCTCCTTCTTGGGGGCGGCGAAGCCCTGCAGCTGGATGGCGCTGTCCTGGAGCACGACGGTGGCCGCGACGATCGCGTCGCCCGCGACCTCCACCCGCAGCTCCATGCCCTCGACGCCGGGCACGAAGAGCCCGCCGAGGTCCACGCGGCCCTCACCCGGCTCACGGACCTCGGAGAGGTCCCAGGGGCCGTCGGGACGGGGCTCGGGCTCGAGCCTCACGCGCGAGCGCGCGGCGCCGGCGCCAGCGGAGTCGGCGGACTCGTCGCTGTTCATACCGTCGACGACCTGCTCGTCCGCGCCCGCCGCGTCCTCGGCGGCACTGTCCTTCTTGCGACGTCCGAACACGTCACTGTCCTTCCCGGTCGGATACGACCGATGCGTATCGATTCCCACCCGTTTGTTCGCCCGGGCTCACGCCCGGACCGACGCCCACGGCGGCATGGCCGCCGGTGGACCCGAAGCCCCCCTCGGCCCGCGCCGATGCGGGAAGTTCCGCCACCTCCTGGAAGCGAACCTTCTCGACCTGCTGGACGACCAGTTGGGCAATCCGGTCGAAGCGCTCGAACCGCACGGAGTCGCGCGGATCGAGATTCACCACGATCACCTTGATCTCCCCACGGTACCCGGCATCCACCGTCCCCGGAGCATTCACCAGAGCGACACCGCAGCGGGCGGCGAGCCCCGAACGGGGGTGCACGAAGGCCGCGTACCCCTCGGGAAGCGCGATCGACACCCCGGTCGGCAGAACCGCCCGCTCGCCGGGCGCGAGTTCGCGGGCCTCCGTCGTCCGCAGATCGGCGCCGGCGTCGCCGGGCTGCGCGTACGCGGGCAGCGGTACGTCGGGGTCTACGCGCCTGATCAGTACGTTCAGCTCACTGGGGGACGTCACGGGTTCACCTCGAAAGCGCGGGCACGCCGCACCTGGTCCGGGTTGTTCATGGCCGCCTGGATCTCCTCCGGGCGGCCGTTGTCGATGAAGTGGTCGACCTTCACCTCGATGAAGAGGGCGTCGGCACGCACGGCCACCGGCCCCTCGGGGCCGCCGATCCGCCCGGTGGCGGTCGAGTAGATCTTCCGTCCCGCGACGGCGGTGACCTCGGCCTCCAGGAACAGCACGGTGCCCAGCGGCACGGGCCGCACGAAGTCCGTCTCAAGACGGCCGGTCACGGCGATCACGCGCAGCAGCCAGTTCAGCGAGCCCAGCGTCTCGTCGAGCGCGGTGGCGAGGACGCCGCCGTGGGCGAGGCCCGGGGCGCCCTGGTGCGCCTCGCGCACGGTGAACTCGGCGGTGATGGCCACGCCCTCGCCGGCCCGCGCCGCGAGGTGCAGTCCGTGCGCCTGTCCCTCGCCACAGCCGAAACAGTGCTCGTAGTGGGCGCCGATGAGCTCGCCGGGGGCGGGCGCGTCGGGGTGGCGGACGGGCGCTATCGCGTCGGCCGGGGGCGTCAGAGCTGCAGATGTACCACTCACAGGCGCAGACCTTACCTCCGCGTCAGCGCGGCGACCGCACCGTGCCAAGCTTGGTTCCATGCAGCCTTATGAAGAACGCCTGACCGCGCCCCGTTCGTGGTGGTTCGCCTCGGTCCTGGTGGGTGTGGCGATGGCCCTGATCATGCTGCCGTTCGGCACGCTGCCGCTCCTCGGCGGCCTGGTCGGCGGCACGGCTGTGGCGGCGGTCGTCACCAGCGCGTACGGCGCCGTGCGGATCCGGGTGGTGGCGGGCTCACTGGTCGCGGGCGAGGCGAAGATCCCGGTGTCCGCCCTCGGCGACGCGGAGATCCTGACCGGCGAGGAGACCCGCGCCTGGCGCACCTACAAGGCCGACCCGCGCGCCTACATGCTGCTGCGCGCCTACATCCCCACGGCCCTGCGCGTGAACATCACGGACCCCGACGACCCCACCCCGTACGTGTACGTCTCGACGAGGCACCCGGAGGAACTGGCGGCGGCGCTGGACGCGGTACGCCAGAGCGACCGGTAACCCGGCAAGGGGGTTGTAAGGGGTGCGGGGAACTCCGCAAGCGGTGCGGGGAACTCCGCAAGGGTCGCGGGGAACTGCGCGACCGGCCAGAGGCGGCCCGCGGACAGAATCGGACTCGGCCGCGGCGGCACGCCGGCCGGGCTCAGGACCCCAGCTCCCGGGGGCCTTCCCCCATCCGCAGAGGATCGCCCGGCTTCTCCAACGGCGGCAGCTCCGCCAGCGCGTCCCACGGCACCTGCGCCTTGCGCAGATCCTGCCGGATCCGTCCGGCCAGCTTCTTGGTGTCCCGGCGGTTCATGACCGCCCCGACCGCCGCGCCCACCATGAACGGCATGAGGTTCGGCAGGTTCCGGACCATCCGCTTCATGATCTGCTGGCGCAGCTCCCGCTTCATCTGGCCGCCCAGCGCGGTGTTGAAGGTCGCCGGCTTGGCGACGTCGATTCCGCGCTCCTCGGACCAGGAGTTCAGATAGGCCAGGCTGCGCTGCTTGAGGTTGCCCTCGGGCCGTCGGCCGTAGACCTCGTGCAGTTCGGCGATCAGCTTCAGCTCTATGGCGGCGACGCCGGTGATCTCCGCCGCGAGTTCGGCGGGCATCGCGGGCGGCACCGGCAGCATCGCGGCGGCCCCCACCCCCGCGCCCACGGTGGACGTGGCGTTGGCGGCGCCCGCGACGAGTTTGTCGGCGAGCTCTTCGGGGCCGAGGCCCGGGAACTGCTTGCGGAGGGTCGCGAGATCGCGGACCGGGATCCGCGGGGCGTTCTCGATCAGCCGGTCGGCGAGATGTCCGATACCGGCCCTGGCGCCGCGCCCGCCCTTGCGCACGCCTTCCTTCACGACGCCCGTGACGGCGGCAACGCGGCTGCCCCTGGACCCGGCCTCAGCGGCCTTGTGAGTGGTCCCTGGCGCCTTGCCGGCCGCCGCCTCCTCCAGCGCCGCCCCATGGGCGGTCGCCGGTTCGAGCGAGGCTGCTCCAGGATCGGAAGAGCCTCGCCCGTCATCACGCACACCGGCGTCCGGGACGCCGGTCTGGTCCGCTCCGCGCTTGCGGAAGCGGCGCTTCCAGGACGGGGTCGAGCCAGTCACGGCCGACCCCGCCTCAGTCGCAGTCGCGGCAGATCGGCTGGCCGTTCTTCTCGCGGGCCAGCTGACTGCGGTGGTGCACCAGGAAGCAGCTCATGCAGGTGAACTCGTCCTGCTGCTTCGGGAGCACGCGGACGGCGAGCTCCTCGTTGGAAAGGTCGGCGCCGGGCAGCTCAAGGCCCTCGGCGGCCTCGAACTCGTCGACGTCGACCGCTGAGGTCGACTTGTCGTTCCGCCGTGCCTTGAGTTCCTCGATGCTGTCCTCGTTGACGTCATCGTCGGTCTTACGTGGGGTGTCGTAGTCCGTTGCCATGTCGCTCTCCCCCTCTGGGTGTCTGCGGTGTCTCAAGCGCTCGTAACGCGTGAGAGGCCGGACTTGTGCCCGACCTGAAGCGGAGATTTTGCCTCACATCAAGGTCTGTTACTCAATCGACACCCAACCGCACCCCTCAAGGGGTGATCGGTTTGGATGGCGATCGGGACCGTACACGGTCCGAATTTCGCACTTCACAGGCGCCACCCCGTGTACTTCCCGTGATCAAGACCCCCGAAAACCCGGATTTTCCCGGCTTTCCGACGACTTTCACGATCACGGAGAGTAGATGACCGGCTATGTGCCGCTGTGATCGATCACACACGGAATTTCCCGGAAGAGGTCCTGAAAATTCCGCGTAAAGCGAACATCGTGGCGTGTCGGCGGCAGCATCTCAGAGAGGAAGGGTGACTCGCATCATGAGCCCACCCCCCTCGCGCGGCTCGGCGATGATACGGCCCCCGTGGGCCCGCGCCACCGACCGGGCGATCGACAGGCCGAGTCCGACCCCCTTGTCGCTGCCCGTCCGCTCGGTCCGCAGCCGCCGGAACGGCTCGAAGAGGTTGTCGATCTCGTACGCGGGCACCACCGGGCCCGTGTTCGACACCACCAGGACCGCCTGGCCGTGCTGTGCCTCCGTGGTGACCTCGACCCAGCCCTGGTCCGCGACGTTGTACCTGACGGCGTTCTGGACGAGGTTCAGGGCGATGCGCTCCAGGAGGACGCCGTTGCCCTGTACGACGGCCACACCGCGCTCACCGCGTATCTCCACGCCCTTGGCCTCGGCCTCGGTCCGCACCTGGTCGACGGCCCGGTCGGCGACCTCGGCGAGGTCGACCGGTTTGCGCTCCACGATCTGGTTGTCGCTGCGGGCGAGCAGCAGCAGGCCCTCCACGAGCTGCTCGCTGCGCTCGTTGGTGGCGAGCAGCGTCTTGCCCAGCTGATGGAGCTCGGGCGGCGCTCCGGGGTCGGAGAGGTGCACCTCCAGGAGCGTGCGGTTGATCGCCAGGGGCGTGCGCAGCTCGTGCGAGGCGTTGCCGACGAACCGCTGCTGGGCGGTGAAGGCCCGCTCCAGGCGGTCCAGCATCTCGTCGAAGGTGTCCGAAAGCTCCTTCAACTCGTCGTCGGGACCGTCCAGTTCGATGCGCCGGGACAGGTCCGTACCGGCCACCCTGCGGGCGGTGCGCGTGATGCGGCCGAGCGGCGAGAGCACCCGGCCCGCCATCGCGTACCCGAAGGCGAAGGCGATCACGGCGAGGCCGAGGAGCGCCAGCAGCGAGCGGCTGAGGAGATTGTCGAGGGCGTGCTGACGCACCTGGTTGACGCATTCGTTGAGCGCGGCGTTGAGCTGCGTCTCGGTGGTGTGCTCGGGCAGGCCCTGGAAGCTGGCGCAGGTCCCGCTGCTCACCCTGCTGTTGCCCGTCACCCTGAACGGCAGCTCGCTGCCGACGTTCAGTGCCTGCGCGGCGAGCAGGTAGATGATCGAGAGCAGCAGGATGCCCGCGATCAGGAACATGCCGCCGTAGAGCAGCGTGAGGCGTATACGGATCGTGGGGCGCAGCCACGGGAAGACCGGTTCGACCTTCCGCGGGTCCCACGTGGGCTTCGGAGGCGCGGCTGGTGGCGCCGGGCTCGCGGCCACCGGGGGTCAGATCCGGTAGCCGGAGCCCGGCACCGTCACGATGACGGCGGGCTCGCCGAGCTTGCGGCGCAGGGTCATGACGGTCACCCGGACGACGTTCGTGAACGGGTCCGTGTTCTCGTCCCAGGCCTTCTCCAGGAGCTGTTCCGCGGAGACCACGGCGCCCTCGCTGCGCAGCAGCACTTCGAGGACGGCGAACTCCTTGGGGGCCAGCTGGATCTCCTTGCCGTCGCGGAAGACCTCGCGGCGGTTGGGGTCGAGCTTGATGCCGGCGCGCTCGAGGACGGGCGGCAGCGGCACACTGGTGCGCCGCCCGAGGGCACGCACGCGTGCCGTGAGCTCGCTGAACGCGAAGGGCTTGGGGAGATAGTCGTCGGCGCCGATCTCCAGGCCCTCGACGCGGTCGCTGACGTCGCCCGACGCGGTGAGCATCAGGACGCGGGTCGGCATGCCGAGCTCGACGATCTTGCGGCAGACGTCGTCGCCGTGCACGAGCGGGAGGTCCCGGTCGAGCACCACGACGTCGTAGTCGTTGACACCGATGCGCTCCAGGGCCGCCGCTCCGTCGTACACGACGTCGACGGCCATGGCCTCCCGGCGCAGTCCGGTGGCCACCGCATCGGCGAGCAGCTGCTCGTCCTCGACGACGAGTACGCGCACGTCGCTGTCCTTCCTCTGTGCCCCTGCGGGCAGGTCTGTCTGGGGTAGGCCTCCATCCTGCCCCTTTCGGCCATAAACCGGCTGTAAGACGGCCTGTCATCGGGGTCGGGGACGGGGAATGCGGGATTTTCTCCGCCGGTTGAGGTTTCTGCGTAAGGGAGCGAGGGGAGGACGGCCTTACACCCGCGATCACGCTTTGTATGTGGCACGCCACAAACTGCTTTCCGCAGAGCGGCTTGAGACGTGATCGCCCCTTCCTTGCCGGCACACCCCCGTGCCATCGACCCACGACCCAGCCGAGGGGGCGCAACCATGGACGCATTCACCGCAGGTCTCCTGCAGCGCATAAAGGCCACGGAGTCCGACCTCACGAAGGCCCGTGAGACGGGCGACGACTTCCTTGCCGAGGTCGAGCTGGCGGAGCTGGAAGACCTCCACCGCCTGGCCGCCGAACACGGTGTGCAGGTGGGCGCTCTCCAGGCCTGACAGACACCGAGCACGTAGGCGAAGGGCCCCGGCACCTGTGGGACGAGGTGCCGGGGCCCTTTCGCGCGCTCGGGTGTCCGCCGGGGAGCGCTCCGACGTCTGCCCCGTCTCAGTCGTGCCAGGCGCCGTGGTCCTCCAGGAGGCCCTGGAGCGTCTCGAAGAGGGCGGGCGGGGCCGCGACGGCCAGCTCGCCCGAGAGGGGCTCTCCGGGGCGGCCACCGGTCAGCGCGCCCGCCTCCCGCGCGATGAGGTCACCGGCCGCGTAGTCCCAGGGGTTGAGCCCGCGCTCGTAGTACGCGTCGAGGCGGCCGGCCGCGACGTCGCACAGGTCGATCGCGGCCGAGCCGCCGCGCCGGATGTCCCGCACCTTCGGGATCAGGTGCCGGGCGACCTCGGCCTGCCGGACGCGCCGCTCGGCGATGTACCCGAAGCCGGTGCCGACCAGGGCCTGGTCGAGGGAGGGGGCGGGGCGCACCCGCGCGGGCACGTCACCGATGTGGGCGCCCTCCCCGAGGACCGCGCGGTACGTCTCCGCGCGCATCGGGGCGTGCACGACGCCGACGAGGGTCTCGCCGTCCTTGCGGGCGGCGACGGAGACGCACCAGTCGGGGCGTCCGTAGAGGTAGTTGACGGTGCCGTCGATGGGGTCGATCACCCACTGGACGCCGCTGCTGCCCTCGGAGCTCGCGCCCTCCTCGCCGAGCACGCCGTCGGCCGGCCTGCGCTCGGCGAGGAAGTCGGTGATCAGCTTCTCGGAGGCGATGTCCATCTCGGTGACGACGTCGACGGCGCTGGACTTGGTGGCGGCCACGCCGAGGTCGTCGGGGCGGCCGTCGCGCAGGAAGGCCCCGGCGCGGTGCGCGGCCTCCAGGGCGACTTCGAGGAGTTCTGCCTTGAGGTCGGGCACGTCGGTCACAGCGCTCACTTCGGGGTCCTTACGCGTACGGGCTGTCGGCGCCCGCGGCGGCGGGCTTGGGGGCGCGGGCCGGGCAGCAGCCCACCGGGCACAGGTGGTGGCTCGCGCCGAGGGAGCCCAGCGCGCAGGGAGTGACGGCCACGCCGCTCTCCACCGCGGCCCGCTCGACGATCAGTTCCCTGATCGCCGCCGCGAACCGCGGGTCGGCGCCGACGGTCGCCGAGCGGCGCACCGGAAGACCGAGCTCCGCCGCCTTGGCCTCCGCCTCGGTGTCGAGGTCGTACAGGACCTCCATGTGGTCCGAGACGAAGCCGATGGGGACCATGACGACGGCGGGGGCACCGGCCGCGTGCCGCTCCTCCAGGTGGTCGCAGATGTCCGGCTCCAGCCACGGGATGTGCGGGGCGCCGCTGCGCGACTGGTAGACGAGCTCCCAGGGGTGCTCGACACCGGTCTCCTCGCGCACCGCGTCGGCGATGACCCGGGCCACGTCCAGGTGCTCCCTGACGTACGCACCGCCGTCGCCGTGCTCCTCGACGGGTCCTGAGGTGTCTGCGGCGGCGGTCGGGATGGAGTGCGTGGTGAAGGCGAGGTGCGCGCCGTCGCGGACGTCCGCGGAGAGTTCGGAGAGGGACTTCAGAACGCCGTCGATCATGGGCCGGACGAAGCCGGGGTGGTTGAAGTAGTGCCGGAGCTTGTCGATCCTCGGCGGTTCGAGTCCCTCGGCCGCCAGGACGGCGAGGGATTCCGCGAGGTTCTCGCGGTACTGGCGGCAGCCCGAGTACGAGGCGTACGCGCTGGTCGCGAGGGTCAGGATGCGGCGGCGGCCGTCCTTGATCATCTCGCGCAGGGTGTCGGTCAGATAGGGCGACCAGTTGCGGTTGCCCCAGTAGACCGGCAGGTCGAGGCCGTGCTCGGCGAAGTCCTTGCGCAGGGCGTCGAGCAGGGCGCGGTTCTGGTCGTTGATCGGGCTGACCCCGCCGAAGAGGAAGTAGTGCTGGCCCACCTCCTTGAGCCGCTCCGTCGGGATGCCGCGCCCGCGCGTCACGTTCTCCAGGAACGGGACGACGTCGTCCGGGCCTTCTGGGCCGCCGAACGAGAGCAACAGCAGGGCGTCATAGGGAGTCGAATCCAGCGCGTCGGACATGTATCCGATCCTGCCACCCGCCACTGACAGCCGGAAAACGGCCTCCGCCGATCGGAAAATCACGGTGCGCCGGGCCACCCAGGAGCCGTAAGCTGTATCGGCCACCTACACGCCTTACCCGGAGCCTCCGTCCCGCGGAAGCCGCCGGAGCCCCAGCGGAGTCCACGTGCCAAGCCCCTACCGCGCCATCTTCGCCGCCCCCGGCACCAAGGCCTTCTCCAGTGCCGGGTTCCTCGGCCGCATGCCGCTGTCGATGATGGGCATCGGCATCGTGACCATGGTCTCGCAGCTCACCGGGCGCTACGGCCTCGCGGGCGCCCTCTCGGCGACGGTCGCGCTGTCCGCCGCCGCGATCGGCCCGCAGATCTCCCGGCTCGTGGACCGGCACGGCCAGCGCCGCGTTCTGCGGCCCGCGACGCTGGTCTCCCTGGCCGCGGTCACCGGACTGCTGCTCTGCGCGAAGTTCGAGGCGCCCGACTGGACGCTGTTCCTCTTCGCCGCCCTGGTCGGCTGCGTGCCGAGCGTGGGCTCGATGATCCGGTCGCGCTGGGCGGTCCTGTACCGCGACACCCCGCAGCTGCACACCGCGTACTCCTTCGAGTCGGTGGTGGACGAGGTCTGCTTCATCTTCGGGCCGATCATCTCGATCGGCCTCTCCACGGCGTGGTTCCCGGAGGCCGGGCCGCTGCTCGCCGGGGTCTTCCTCGCCGTGGGCGTCTTCTGGCTGACGGCGCAGCGGGCCACCGAGCCGGTGCCGCACGCACGCGAGCACCACACCGGGGGCTCGGCGCTGCGCTCCGTCGGACTCCAGGTCCTCGTCGGCACCTTCGTCGCGACCGGCGCGATCTTCGGCGCCATCGACGTGGTCACCGTGGCGTACGCGGAGGACCAGGGCCACAAGTCCGCGGCCAGCCTGGTGCTCGCCGTCTACGCGCTCGGCTCCTGCCTGGCCGGCGCGGCCTTCGGGCTGCTGCACTTCAAGGGCGCACCGGCCCTCCGGTGGTTGCTGGGTGTCTGTGCGATGGCCGTGAGTATGATCCCGCTTCAACTGGTCGGGAACCTTCCGTTGCTGGCCGTGGCGTTGTTCGTAGCGGGCCTCTCCATCGCACCGACAATGATCACGACGATGGCCCTCGTCGAGCAGCACGTACCACGCGCGAAACTGACCGAGGGCATGACGTGGGTGAGCACCGGACTCGCGGTCGGGGTCGCGCTCGGCTCCTCCGCGGCCGGCTGGGTCATCGACGCCGCGGGACCGGACGCCGGGTACGCGGTGCCGGGGATCTCCGGGGCCGTCGCGGTCGCCGTCGGGTTCCTTGGGTATCGCCGGCTGAAGAGGCCGGTTCCGCAACGGGGAGGGACCCATGAGCACGGGCACGGGCAGCGGACGGAAAACAGCGACGTGGCGTAACTGGGCGGGCAACGTGACCGCGCGGCCGGTCCGGGAGGCCACCCCCGCCTCGGTCGGCGAACTGGCCGCGGCGGTGCGCCGGGCCAGGGAGGACGGCCTGCGGGTGAAGGCCGTCGGCACGGGCCACTCCTTCACGGCGGCCGCCGCGACCGACGGCCTCCTCATACGTCCCGGCCTGCTCACCGGCATCCGCTCCATCGACCGCGCGGCCGGCACCGTCACCGTGGAGGCCGGCACTCCGCTCAGGCGCCTGAACACGGCGCTCGCCCGTGAGGGCCTCTCGCTCACGAACATGGGCGACATCATGGAGCAGACCGTCTCCGGGGCCGTCAGCACCGGCACGCACGGCACCGGCCGCGACTCCGCCTCGATCGCCGCCCAGATCACCGGCCTCGAACTGGTCACCGCGGACGGCGCGGTCATGACCTGCTCCGCCGACGAGAACCCCGAGGTCTTCGCCGCGGCCAGGACCGGACTCGGCGCGCTCGGCGTCATCACCGCGATCACCTTCGCCGTGGAGCCGGTCTTCTTCCTCACCGCCCGCGAGGAGCCGATGAGCTTCGAGCAGGTCACCGACGAATTCGACGCCCTCTTCACCGAGAACGAACACTTCGAGTTCTACTGGTTCCCGCACACCGGCAACTGCAACACCAAGCGCAACAACCGCAGCCCCGGCCCGGCCGCCCCGCCCGGCAGGATCAGTGCCTTCGTGGACGACGAGTTGCTCTCCAACGGCCTCTTCCAGGTGGCCAATCTGATCGGCCGAGCCGTCCCCGCGGCGATCCCCGGCATCGCCAGGATCTCCAGCAGGGCGCTCTCCGCGCGGACGTACACGGACATCCCCTACAAGGTCTTCACCAGCCCGCGCCGCGTGCGCTTCATGGAGATGGAGTACGCGGTTCCGCGCGAGGCCCTCGTGGAGACCCTGCGCGAACTGAAGGCGATGGTGGACCGCTCGCCGCTGCGGATCAGCTTCCCCGTGGAGGTCCGTACGGCGCCCGCCGACGACATCACGCTCTCCACGGCGTCGGGCCGGGAGAGCGCGTACATCGCCGTCCACATGTACCGGGGCACGCCGTACCAGGCGTACTTCACGGCCGCCGAGCGCATCCTCACCGCGCACGAGGGGCGCCCGCACTGGGGCAAGATGCACACGCGCGACGCGGAGTACTTCGCCAAGGTGTACCCCCGCTTCGGCGAGTTCACGGCCCTGCGCGACCGCCTCGACCCGGACCGCCTGTTCGGCAACGACTACCTGCGGCGGGTCCTCGGCGCCTGACCCGCCCGCTACGGGGTGGGCGTTCCGCCCGGCTTGGCGCCGTCTCCGGGGCCGCTTCCGGTGTCGCCGGACGGAGTGGGCGTCGGGGTCGGCGGGGGCGTGGGGGTCGGGTCCGTCTTGGAACCGTCGTCCCCGGAGGAGCCGTTGTCCTGGTCCTTGTCGGGGTCGTTGCCCGTGCCCTTGCCCGGGTCGTCCTGCGATCCCGAGCCGTCGCCGGTGCCGTTGCCCGTGCCGTTGCCAGGCGTACGGCCGGTGCCGTCCGGGTCCTGCGTGGCGTCGCCGTCGCCCTGCCCCGAACCGTCACCCGTCCCGGGCGTGCCGTGCTCCGACGGCTGTACGGACGGCTCGTCGGCGGGCTCCGACGGCTTGTTCCGGGACGAGTTGTGTCCCGAGACGCCATTGCCGATCGTGGTGCCGTCGCCGCCGCTCAGGTCCTTTCCGGAGACCAGCTCGTACGTGGTGATCCCCGCCATGGAGACTCCGAAGACGACGGCCGCGGCGATCAACGGCCGCTTCCAGCTCCGGATCTGCGCGCGGTGGGTGGTGCCCTCGGTGAACTCGTCCGACGGGTGCGGGGGCGGGTGCGGGGGTTCGAAGGCCGTCGTCGGGGCCGGGTCCGGGCCCGGGGCCGGGTTCGCCGCGCGGAGCACGCGCGTGGCGTCGTCGCGCGCCTGCGCCCGCGTGGCGTCGACGGTCCCCAGCAGCTGGGTCTGCTCGGCGTCGGCGCCGGGTGCCGCGGAAGGCAGCACGGTCGTGGCGCCCTCGTCCCCCGCCGGGGGCGGCACCGTGGTGGGGTCCGTTCCGGCGGCGGGGAGCACCGTGGTGGGGTCGGCGTCCTCGGTGGTCGGCAGCGGCGGGGCCGGCAGCAGCCTGGTCTCCGCCGCGTCGGCGCCCGGGTCCGCAGGCTGCGGTCTGCCCCACGTCGTGGTCACGGGCCCGGTGGCACCTGTGGCCCCCGTGTAGGCATGCGCCCTGAACGTCTCGGGCACCTGCGTCGCGGCCCGCACGGGGACCTGCCGCGCCTTCGGCTTGGCCTGCACCGTGACGTCGCGGATCTGCTCGCCCGTACGCTTGAAGAAATGCTGGAAGACGGTGCCGCCGCAGGTCGCGATCGCGCTCACGACGCCGGCGCCGAGGATCGTCCCGTAGACGCCGAGGTTCGAGGCGAGCTTCGCCGCCACGACCGCGGCCATGGCGCTTCCGGCCACCTGCGGCAGGCTCAGATCGAGGCGTCGCTTCTCGCTCGACTCCTCCTGGTCCTTGGACTCCTTGCCGTAATCCGGCTTTTCACGCATCTCCGACCCTTGCCTACCTTTCTCGACCGACTACACGAGACAGGGACGTATGGGGGAAGTGTTTAGTTCCGCTTCGGGACATTCCGTGAAGTGCGCCACCCGCGCGCGGGTGGCGTGGGACGGGGGCGAGGAGGGGCGGGCACCAACTCCCGTCCTCCATGAGAACTTCGGCGGCGCGGCGGTCCACCCGCGTGGCCCGAATGGAGTACTGTTGCGAGCCCTGGGTCCGGTCTCCCGCCAGGGTGCCCGGGGCCTTCCAGAACCGCCGGGTGGGGGGCTCGCTGCACAGGGTGACGAACGTCGTCACTTAGCGTTGCGAAACGGTAACCGTGCCATAACGGCGATCCGGGGCCCATGCCCGACACGCCGGGCAACTCGGCAAGGTTGTGGCAGGCTGCACCCGGGCAGGCCACACTCGACTAGCGGAAGCAGCGACGCACGTGACGTCGGCAGGCACCACCCGGGAGGTCCCCATGCCCGAACTGCGTGTCGTGGCCGTCAGCAACGACGGCACACGGCTGGTGCTGAAAGCTGCGGACAGCACGGAGTACACGCTTCCGATCGATGAACGGCTGCGTGCGGCCGTCCGCGGTGACAGGCCCCGACTCGGACAGATCGAGATCGAGGTGGAGAGCCACCTCCGACCGCGCGACATCCAGGCGCGGATACGCGCAGGCGCCAGCGCGGAAGAAGTGGCGCAGTTCGCCGGGATCCCCGTCGACCGCGTCCGCCGCTTCGAGGGCCCCGTGCTCGCGGAGCGCGCCTTCATGGCCGAGCGCGCCAGGAAGACCCCCGTGCGCCGCCCCGGTGAGAACACCGGACCCCAGCTCGGCGAGGCCGTGCAGGAACGGCTGATGATGCGGGGCGTCGACAAGGACACCGTCCAGTGGGACTCCTGGCGCCGTGACGACGGCACGTGGGAGGTCCTGCTCGTCTACCGCGTCGCGACCGAACCGCACTCCGCGAGCTGGACGTACGACCCGCCCCGGCGGCTCGTCCAGGCCGTGGACGACGAGGCGCGTTCGCTGATCGGCGAGACGGACGACATCTCCGCGCCCGAGCCCAGCTTCCCGTTCGTGCCGCGCATCGCCCGGCTGCCCCGGGACCGTCCCGCGGACCGGCCGCTCGACCGTGCCCTGGAGCGTCAGCTGGACCGCCCGGGCATCCCCGCCCCCCCGGCCGATCCGCCGGAGGAGGGCGTCGGCGCGGGTGCCGCGGTCGCCGAGCAGGAGCGCGACTCGCTGACCAGCCTCCTGGAGGCGGTGCCCAGCTTCCGCGGTGACATGGTCGTACCCGAGCGCCCCTCGGCCGCGACCACCACGGAACTGCCGCCGCCCGCCCAGGAGGAGCCCGAGCAGGAGCCGGACGCCGAAGAGCCCCCCGCGGCGTCGGCGGGCGCCGGCGCGGCCTACGCGGACGTGCTCATGCCCCGCTCGGTGGCAAGCCACCGCGACCGCCTCGTCGGCACCACGGACCGTCAGGCCGAGGCCGACGGCGTGCGTCCGGGCCGCCGCGCGGCGGTGCCCAGTTGGGACGAGATCGTCTTCGGCACACGGCGCAAGAAGCAGGAATAGTTCTAGGGAATCGTCCTTCTACGGAGAGGGGGCCCACACCTTGGCCGGTGTGGGCCCCCTCTCCGTAGCAGACGGATAACGCCTCCCGCACTCCGGCGGCGGAGAACGCGGCGCCGCTACTGCGGGTCCGGTCCCGTCGCCACGGGCCGCGACGGGTCGGCCGACCACTGCGACCACGAACCGACGTACAGCGCGGCCGGAATCCCCGCCACCGCCAACGCGAGTACCTCGTGGGCGCCGGAGACCCCCGAGCCGCAGTAGACGCCGATCTCCGAAGTCCCGGACGCCCCCAGCGCCTTGAAGCGGTCGGCGAGCTCGGCGGCGGGCTTGAAGCGGCCGTCCTCCGCGACGTTCTCCGTGGTCGGCGCCGACACCGCGCCCGGGATGTGACCGGCCACGCTGTCGATCGGCTCCACCTCGCCGCGGTAGCGCTCGGCCGCGCGGGCGTCCAGGAGCAGGCCGGAGCGGGCGAGGGCCGCGGCGGAGTCCGCGTCCAGCAGATCCGTGCTGTTCGGGGCCGGTACGAAGGAGCCCTCGGCCGGTGCCAGGCCCGGGCCCTCCTCCAACGGCCCGGTCCACAGGCCGATGCCGCCGTCCAGGACGCGGACGGACGCGTGTCCCGTCCAGCGCAGCATCCACCACAGGCGCGCCGCCGCCCAGTTCTGGCCACCGTCGTACACGACGACTTCCCGGTCCTCCGAGACCCCCGCCGCCCGCATCACGGCGCCGAAACGATCGACATCGGGCAGAGGATGCCGACCCCCGGCGCCCGCGGTGCCCGCCAGGTCGGCGTCCAGATCGACGAAGACAGCCGACGGAATGTGCGCTTCCTCGTACGCGGAACGCATCGAGCCCTGGTGCTGCCAGCGGACGTCGAGCAGGACCGGCGGGTTCTGGCCCGCCAGCTCGCCCGCGAGTTGGGATGCGGAGATGATGGGATTCATGGGTCCATCCTTGCGTACGGGGTGGCCGCGGGGCCAAAGTGCGGTTACCCTGCCGCCGGATCTCGCCCGAACACGGGCTGTACGGAACCAAGCACGCCCTGTACGAAGGACGGGCACCGCACGGCGACCGCGCGCCCGCGGATGAGCACCCGGAATCGGGCATCTTCCGCGGGAAGCCGGACAGCGCGGCGCGGTCGAACCGCGCGGCGGGGCGGGCGGTGCGAGCATCTGCACGGGCGCGAGTTGCGCGGCGCACGTGCGCGCATTCGAGAGTGTTAGCTGACCGGCCGTCATGGACGGCCGAGGAGAGGGTGACGATGACCGAGGCGCGGGCGAATGGGGTCCTACCTGGCGAGGACTCGGCGCAGTCCTTGGGGAAGGCGCGGCGCAACAGCGCGGGGACCGGCCGACGAGGGCCCGGCACGCCCTGCTGGGTGAGTCTGATGACGCATGACCTGACCGCGACCCAGGAGTTCTACGGAGCGCTCTTCGGCTGGGAGTTCCGGCCGGGCCCCCAGCAGCTGGGGCCGTACGTGCGGGCGATGCTGGACGGCCGCGAGGTGGCGGGCATCGGGCGGCTGCCGACCGACCGTCACCTGCCCATCGCCTGGACGACCTACCTGGCGACGGACGACGCGGACGCGACGGCGGACGCGGTACGGCAATGCGGCGGCACGCTCGGGGTCGGCCCGATCGACGCGGGCGAGGCCGGGCGGCTGGCCATCGCGTCCGACCCGGCGGGCGCGGTGTTCGGCATCTGGCAGGCCGCGGCCCACCTGGGTACGGCGGTGCTCGGCAGGCCCGGCACACCGGTCTGGAACGAGTTGGTGACCCGGGAGACCGCCGGCGTCCTCAAGTTCTACCAGTCCGTCTTCGGCTGCACCGAAGAGGCCGTCGTCTCGGCCGACTCCGACCATGTGACACTGCGCGTCGACGGCCGCCCGGTGGCCTCCGTACACGGTCTCGGCCAGGCCCTGCCGCGCGATCGCGGCCCGCACTGGATGACGTACTTCGAGGTCGCCGACGTCGACGAGGCGGTCGACCGGGTGGGCGAGCTCGGCGGCCATGTCATCGAGCCGGCCAAGACCGGTGATCATGGCCGGACGGCAACGGTCGCGGACCCCGAGGGCGCGGTCTTCGCGCTGGTGCACTCGCCCGACGCGGACTGATCCCGAGGGCATCGGGTAGTTCCCGCCGGGGGCTTCGGCGGGAACTACCGCAGGAAATCCGGGGATATGACACAGGCTCTTTACGCGGAAGCGACTGGCAGCACGTCGGGAGACAGCGCCGCCGCACGCGCCGTCGCGCTCGTCAGCTGGTTGCGGTGGTGGCGGCGGCACAGGACCTCGTAGCCGACTTCCTCGGGTGACCGGTCGACGTCGCCCACTACGACCTGCTCGCCCTCGACCACCATCTGCCCGTCCACCGTCCTGGCGTTGTGCGTGGCCCGTGCTCCGCACCAGCACATCGCCTCGACCTGCAACGTCTCCAGGCGGTCCGCCAGTTCGATCAACCGCTGCGAACCGGGGAACAGCTTGGTGCGGAAGTCCGTGGTGATGCCGAACGCGAAGACGTCGAGGTCCAGATCGTCCACGACCCGCGCCAGCTGGTCGATCTGGTCCGGGGCCAGGAACTGTGCCTCGTCCGCGATCACGTAGTCGACCCGGCCGCCCCGCGACAGCTCTCCCACAACACGGCCGTACAGATCGAGACCGGGACGTGCCTCCACCGCGTCCGTCACCAGGCCGAGCCGCGAGGAGAGCTTGCCCTCCCCCGCACGGTCGTCACGGGCGAAGATCAGCCCCTGCAGCCCACGAGCGGAACGGTTGTGGACGATCTGCAAGGCCAAGGTCGACTTCCCGCAGTCCATCGTCCCGGAAAAGAACACCAGCTCGGACATGGGGAGTTGCGGACCTTTCAGGGGCGTACGGGGTGAGGAGAGTGGGTCAGGAGCGTACTTCGAGGAGCGGGACGAGCTGCTCGACGGGGGTCATGGAGCCGTGCATGCCCACGAGGGCGGACTCGTTGGGCTCGCGCTCCGAAGCGATGATCGCCGCGTCGTCGTGGGCGGCGGCGATCACGTCACCGAGGCGGTCGTACACACGTTGATCAATGTGTGGACCGAACCACCCCGCGGCGATCGCCTCGTCGCGGGAGGCCACCCAGAACTGCTCGCCGAGCACCTCGCGCCACACCGTCAGGACGTCGTTCTCGGCCCCCGGCACCGCGTAGACGTGCCGGGCACGGCCCTCTCCACCGAGGAGGGCGACTCCGGCGCGCAGCTCCCAGTCCTCGTCGAAGTCGATGCGGGACGCCTCGTCGAACGGGATGTCGATCATGCCGTGGTCCGCGGTGACGTACAGGGCGCTGCGCGGCGGCAGCTGTTCGGCGAGGCGCTGGGCCAGCCGGTCGACGTACATCAGCTGACCGCGCCAGGCGTCGGAGTCGACCCCGAAGCGGTGGCCCTTGCCGTCGACTTCCGCGTAGTACGTGTACACCAAGGAGCGGTCCCCGGCGGCCAGTTGCTGCGCGGCGAGGTCCATGCGGTCCTCTCCGGAGAGCCTGCCGCGGAAGGAGCCGCCGCTGAGGGCGACCTTGGTCAGCGGCGTGTGCTCGAACGTCGGGGACGAGACCTGCGCGGTGTGCACACCGGCGGCGTGCGCCTGCTGGAAGACGGTGGGGTACGGCTGCCAGGCGTGCGGATCGGTCCACGGGTTCCAGCGGAGCTGGTTCATCAGCGCGCCGGTGGCCGGGTCCCGGACGGTGTAGCCGGGCAGGCCGTGGGCGCCGGGGGGCAGTCCCGTGCCGACCGAGGCGAGCGAGCTCGCCGTGGTGGCGGGGAAGCCCGCGGTGAGAGGCCGGCCCGTGCCGCCCCGCGAGCTCTGCAGCAACGACGCCAGGAAGGGCGCCTCGTCCGGGTGGGCCCTGAGCTGCTCCCAGCCGAGGCCGTCAATCAGGAAGACGCAGTTCCGGTCGGCCGGCGCGAGCTCGGCGATGGTGGGCGTGAAGCCGTCGACGCCCTGGTGGGCGACGAGCGTGGGCAGCAGGTCGGCCAGCGATCCGGAGCCGTAGGCGGGCACAGGTGCGGTGTCGAGGGAGAGCGGTTGTACGTCGTCCCAGGAGGGCAGGGACATCAGCGAGCGGTGTCCGCGGTCGCCTCGGACAGCGCCTGGGCGAAGGCGAGGGTCTGCCGTACGGCGTCGGGGCCGTCGCCCGCCTCGCTGACGCGGAGGCTGAGGTCGTCGGCGGTGGAGCTGCCCGTGTACCCGTGATCGGCCTCGCAGTTGGGGTCGCCGCAGGCGGCGGGCTCCAGGTCGATGCGGGACACGGCGCCCCAGCCGATGGTCAGGACGACCTCGCGCGGCGGCGTCCCTGGCACGTACTTCTCGGGGTTGGCGACGACGCGGCTCACCACGACCGAGGAGATGCGGCCGATCTTGACCGACTCGGTGGAGGTCGTCGCGTACGGCGTCGGGGAGGTGCTGTCCGCCGCCTGCTCGTCGGTGTGGCTGACGATGAAGCGCGTGCCGGTCAGGACGAGGACGGTGACGTGCCTGCGCACTTCGTTGGCGTCGAACGTCGTCTCCTGGTGGACCAGGTACGACCCGATGGCCTCGCCGCCGATCGCGGCCTCCACCGCCTCGGCCACGAGGGCCGGGTAGTAGCCGCTGCGCTCGATCGCCGCGCGCAGCCCCTGGGTCGTCGTACCGGTCTTTGCCATGCCGTCCATCCTACGGCCCGGTGCGGGGCGCACGGTGCCCCGCGGGCGCCTCAGAGCCTGTCTTTGAACCCCTGCGCCCGCGCTTCGCGCGGACGACGGGGGTTCAAAGACAGGCTCTCAGTAGCCGGGAAGGGTGCGTGGGCCCAGGTCGTCGCGGGCCGGCGGGGGCGCGAGCCGGACGGAGGCGCCGAGCACGGAGAGGCCGCGCTGGGCGACGACGACGGGCTCCAGGGAGACGGCGACCACTTCGGGGTGGTCGTCGACGAGCCGGGAGACCCGCTGGAGCAGCTCTTCGAGGGCCGGGGTGTCGACGGGGGCCGAGCCGCGCCAGCCGAAGAGGAGCGGCGCGGTCCGGATGGATCTGACCAGGGAGACCGCCTCCCGGTCGGTGACCGGGATGAGCCGGTGCGCGGTGTCGCCGAGCAGCTCGGACGCGGCGCCCGCGAGGCCGAAGGAGAGCACCGCTCCGGCCGCCGGGTCGATGACCGCGCGTACGACCGTGTCGACACCGCGCGGCACCATGCCCTGCACCACGAGCCGCAGCTCGGCGGGCTTGCCGAAGAGGTCGGTCAGTTCCTGGTAGGCCCGGCGCAGTTGCTCCTCGTCGGCGAGGTCGAGGCGGACCCCGCCGAGGTCGGCGCGGTGGCGCAGGTGCGGGGCCGTGGTCTTCAGGGCCACCGGGTAGCCGATGGCCCGCGCGGCTTCGGCCGCCGCGTCGGGGCCGGGCGCGGGCAGCGCCTGCCGTACGCGGATGCCGTACCGCCCGAGCAGCTCGTGGGCGTCGTCGGGGGCGAGCGTGACACCGCGCGGGTCGCCGTCCTTGGCGAGCAGCTCCTCGATGCGCCCGGCGGCCCCGCTCTCGTCGATGTCGTCGTACTCGTGCACCCGGCCCGGCTCGGCCGCCTCGCGCCGCCACTGGGCGTACTTGACGGCCTCGGAGAGGGCGCGCACGGCGCGCTCGGCGGCGGGGTAGGCGGGGATGCGGTACTGGTCCGTGGGGTCGGCCGTGGCACCGGCGGGCGGAGCGGTGGGCGGCCCGGCCGTTCTGCCGCTTCCCGCCGAGCCCGACGCGCCCGCTGTGCCGCCCGCGGCGCCCCCTGTCCCGGCCGCGCCCGGCACGGGGACGGTCGCGTCGGGCCGGGTGCTGGTGGCGGCCGCCAGCGCCTCGGCGAGCCCGCCGAGCTCCACGTGGACCACGGCCACGGGTTTCGCGGGGCATCCCGCGGCCGCCGCCCGCAACTCCGTGGCCAGCGTCCCGGGGTCGGTGGCCGCCCCGTCCTCGCCCACCCAGGGGATCGCGTTGACGATCACCGCGTCGCAGCCGTCGTCCGACAGCGCCTCGGCGAGCGCGGCCCGGAAGTCGGCGGGGACGGCGCCGGTCGTGAGGTCGCGGGGCGGCAGTGGCCGCAGGCCGTCGGCGACACACGCGTCGTACGTGAGGAGGCCGAGCGACTCGGAGTTCCCGAGGATGCCCACGCGGGGCCCGGACGGCAGTGGCTGGTCCGCGAGGAGCAGCCCCGCGTCGACCATCTCGGTGACGGTGTCGACGCGGATGACGCCCGCCTGGCGCAGCAGCGCCGAGACCGTGGCGTGCGGCAGGCGGGTGGCCTGCACGGCGTGGCCGGTCGGCGCGATGCCGCTGTGCCGGGCGCCCTGGACGACGACGAGTGGCTTGGCGGTCGCCGAACGCCGTGCGAGGCGGGTGAACTTGCGCGGGTTGCCGATGGTCTCCAGGTACATCAGCGTGACGTCGGTGTCGGGGTCCTCGTACCAGTACTGGAGGAGGTCGTTGCCGGACACGTCCGCGCGGTTGCCGGAGCCGACGAACGTGGAGAGACCGGCGCCCCGCCGGTGCAGTCCGGAGAGCAGGGCGATGCCGATCGCGCCGGACTGGGTGAACAGACCGATGCGCCCGCGCGCGGGGGACTGCGGAGCGAGCGAGGCGTTGAGCCGTGTCTGCGGGGAGGTGTTGATCACGCCGAAGGCGTTCGGGCCGATGATCCGCATGCCGTACGACCGGGCCTGGCGGACCAGCTCGCGCTGGCGCTCGCGCCCCTCGGGGCCGCTCTCCCCGTACCCCGCCGAGAGCACCACGAGGCCCTGCACCCCGCGCTCACCGCACTCGGCGACGACCTGGGGGACCCGGTCGGCGGGCACGGCGATCACCGCCAGGTCCACCTGCTCCCCGATGTCGGCGACGGAGCGGTGCGCGGGCACTGCGTCGACAGCGGCGCCGGAGGTGCCATCAGCACCGGTCCCCTCCCCGACAGCACCGGTCCCCTCTCCGAACGCGCTGTTCACCGCGTACAGGCGCCCGGTGAAGCCGGATTCCTTGAGGTTGTGCAGGACGCTGCGGCCCACGCCGCCGGGGGCCCGGCCCACGCCGATCACCGCGACCGAGCCAGGCGTCAGGAGGCGCTGCACGGAGCGTCCCTCGGCGCGCTGTTCGCGGGCGCGCTGCACGGCGAGCGAGCGGTCCGTCGGCTCCAGGCCGAATTCCAGGCGGACGACGCCGTCCTCGAAGCTGCGCTTCTGCTGGTAGCCCGCGTCCGTGAACACCTTGATCATCTTGGTGTTGGCGGGCAGCACCTCGGCCGCGAACCGGCGGATGCCGCGCTCCCTGGCGACAGCCGCGATGTGTTCGAGGAGCGTGGAGGCGACGCCCCGGCCCTGGTGGGCGTCCTGCACGAGGAAGGCGACCTCGGCCTCGTCGGCGGGCGCGCTGGCGGCCATGCCGCGCTCGTCGATGCGGTCGTAGCGCACGGTGGCGATGAACTCGCCGCCCACCGTGGCCGCGAGCCCGACCCGGTCCACCTGGTCGTGGTGGGTGAAGCGGTGCACGTCCTTGGCGGAGAGGCGGGGGTAGGGCGCGAAGAAGCGGTAGTACTTCGACTCGTCGGACACCTGCTCGTAGAAGCTGATCAGACGGTCCGCGTCCTCGGCCGTGATGGGCCTGATCCGGGCGGTCCCCCCGTCGCGCAGCACCACATCGGCTTCCCAGTGGGAGGGGTAGTCGTGCCGATCCTGCTGATCCGACGCGGTCTGCATGGGGCCCAGGGTACGGGTCGCGCCGCCGTCGGGGCCGGGGCAGGCTAGGACGGGTCGAAGGCGGCCGGGAGCAGGACTTACGTCCGACAGAGCACCCGCGACGGCATGAGACACTGGTCTAGACAAGTGTGAGACACCTGGAAGGGCAGCAACACATGGCTGAGCGCCGCGTCAACGTCGGCTGGGCCGAGGGCCTTCACGCCCGACCCGCCTCCATCTTCGTCCGTGCGGCCACGGCCTCCGGCGTCCCCGTGACGATCGCCAAGGCCGACGGCAACCCGGTCAACGCCGCCTCGATGCTCGCGGTGCTCGGCCTGGGTGCCCAGGGTGGCGAGGAGATCGTGCTCGCCTCCGACGCCGAAGGCGCGGACGCCGCCCTCGACCGGCTGGCGAAGCTGGTCTCGGAGGGGCTCGAGGAGCTTCCGGAGACGGTCTAGGACACATTCCTGGAAAATGCGCCGATGGGGTCGCCCGGAATTCCGGGCGACCCCATCGGCGTTTACGCGTGATGGATTGACTCTTTCTTTATATACGGCGTCTCCGTTAATTCCGGAGGCTCACCGTGTTTACGGCATGTTGCGAATTCCTCACGCGCTCGGGTCCTGGCCGTCCCCCGTGACGCAGGCGGTGGGTGGCCGCCACCCGCGCGGCGTGCGCGGCGGTGAGCGCCCTGGCGCGCTCGGCGTCCCCGCGGGCGACCGCGTCCAGGATCTCGGCATGCTCGGACCAGGACTCGGCCGGCGCCGCCGGACGGTCGACGACGTACATCCAGGCGGTCTTCTGCCGGAGCTGGGTCAGCAGCGCGCTGAGGCCGGGGCTGCCGGACGCCTGGGCGAGCGTCTCGTGGAACCAGCCGCCCAGGGACCGCAGATCCTCCCCCTGACCACTCCCGGCGCGCTCGCGGCCCATCCTGACGAGACCGCGCAGGACCTTGAGGTGGGCGTCCGTGCGGCGCTGCGCGGCGCGTGCCGCGGCGAGCGGTTCGAGCAGCGTCCGGACCTCGAGGAGGTCCGCCGCCTCCTGCTCCGTGGGCTCCGCGACACAGGCGCCCGCATGTCTGCGGGTGACGACGAACCCCTCGGCCTCCAGGGTGCGCAGGGCCTCGCGGACCGGGACGCGCGAGACGCCGTAGCGGCGCGCGAGGAGGTCCTCGGTGAGCCGGCCGCCTCTTTCGTGGACACCGGCGACAATGTCGTTCCGAATGGCCGTGCATACCGAATGCGCGGGAACACGCATGACCGGACCTCCGCCTTCATCCCCGCGAAACGCGGTCGACCGACGCTCATTCAGTGACTCTATTGCAGAGCGTCGGAATTTCCGACGGCGGTCCGGAATTCGTGGATATCTTTTGGCCAAGGGCCCTGCGAGGAGAGTTCCGGGGGTCCGGGGATGCGGAGGGGCGCAAGGACGAAAGCCCCGGCTCGGGAGGAGCCGGGGCTTTCGTGGAGTGCTGCGGGAGCCGTGCAGTCCGTCGCTCAGACGTTGACGCCGTGCGAGCGGAGGTAGGCGATCGGGTCGATGTCCGAGCCGTACTCCGGGCCGGTGCGGGCCTCGAAGTGGAGGTGCGGGCCACTGGAGTTGCCGGTGGAGCCGGAGAGGCCGATCTGCTGGCCCGGGGTGACCGTCTGGCCGACGGTGACACCGAGGGACGACATGTGGCCGTACTGGGTGTACGTACCGTCGTTCATCTTGATGACCACGTTGTTGCCGTAGGCGCCGCCCCAGCCCGCCTCGACCACGGTGCCGGAGCCGACCGCGTGGACGGCGGTGCCGGACGCGGCATGGAAGTCGATGCCGGTGTGGCTGCCGGAGGACCACATGGCGCCGCCGGTCTGGTAACCCGTGGAGACGTACGAGCCCGCGATCGGGGCGACGTAGGTGTTCAGGCGCTTGCGCTCGGCCTCGCGGGCGGCGCGCTCCTTGGCCTTGCGCTCCTTCTCGGCCTTCGCCTTCGCCTCGGCCTCGGCCTTGCGCTTCTCCTCCGCGGCCTTCTTCTTGGCGGCCTCTTCGGCCTTCTGGGCGGCAGCGGCGTCGTCGGCGGCCTGGCGCTGCGCGGCGGCCTGCGCGTCGATGCTCTCGGCGAGCGAGTCGCCGACGGATATCGCCTGGGTGAGGCCGGTGTGCTCGACGGCCGCTTCGTCGGCGGCGGCCAGCGCGGGGGCGGCGAGGCCTCCGATGACACCGGTGGTGGTGAGCGCCGCGACACCGGCGACGTTCGCGGTGGTCCGCGTGAGGCGGCTCGGACGACGGTGCTTCCCGGTGGCACGGGTGAACGCCATGTGGCGGGTGATCCTTTCCTTCCCTCTCGCCTACCGGGTTAGCTGACGGGTTCGGAGCAGGAAGGTCTCCTACGGGTCCCTCACCTCGCGGCAAGGTGCCCGATTCACCCCAGGGGACATGTGGGTCCCCGGCTCCCCTGGCTCGCGCCGTACGGGGACTCGGCGATGACTGTCCGGTGCCGCGGATGCGGCGTGGTGCGCGACGAACAGCCGGACCGACGCTAAACGGGGCCTCTTTCAATCCACAAACAGAACGCGACTTTTGTAGCGCACGCCACACGGCAGACAGGCAACCACCATATGAATCCGGACATATGAGGACCCCGGCGGCCGAAACGGTCGCCGGGGTCCCGAAATGTCCTGACTGTCACTCAGTCCACGCGGGCCTCACTCGGCCCGGGACCTCGCTCGGCCTGGAACCACACTCAGCCCGTGACCACGCTCACGTCGCCGATCCCGAGGGCCCTGACGGGCTCCTCGATCATCGCGGCGTCCCCGACGAGGATCGTCACCAGGCGGTCCTCGGGGAAGGCGTTCACGACGGCCGCGGTGGCCTCCACGGTGCCGGTGTCGGCCAGCCGCCGGTACAGCTGCGCCTGGAAGTCGTCCGGCAGGTTCTGCTCGACCTGGTCGGCGAGCGTGGCCGCGACCGAGGCGGCCATCTCGTACTTGAGCGGGGCGACGCCCACCAGATTCTGCACGGCCACGTCGCGCTCGGCGTCGGTAAGGCCCTCGGCGGCGAGGGTGCGCAGCACCTTCCAGAGGTCCCCGAGCGCCGGCCCGGTGTTCGGGGTGTCCACGGAGCCGCTGATGGCGAGCATCGCGGCGCCCGTCCCGTCCGGCGCCGAACGCAGCACCTGGCTGAACGCCCGCACCCCGTAGGTGTACCCCTTCTCCTCGCGCAGCACCCGGTCGAGGCGGGAGGTGAGGGTGCCGCCGAGGCAGTACGTGCCGAGGACCTGGGCCGGCCAGACGCGGTCGTGCCGGTCGGCGCCGACGCGGCCGATCAGCAGCTGCGTCTGGACCGCTCCGGGGCGGTCCACGATGACGACGCGGCCGTGGTCGTCGGCGGTCACCTGCGGTACAGGGCGCGGCTCGCCCGCGGAGCCGGTCCAGGCGCCGACGGTGTCCTTGAGGACGGCGTCCAGGTCGATTCCGGTCAGGTCGCCGACCACGACGAGGGTGGCCGTGGCGGGCCTGACGTGCTTCTCGTAGAAGGCGCGCACCGCCGCCGAGTCGATGGCCGCGACCGTCTCCTCGCTGCCCTGGCGCGGCCGGGACATGCGCGAGGTCGGCGGGAACAGCTGCTTGGAGAGCTCCTTGGCGGCGCGGCGCGCCGGATTGGCGGCCTCGTGCGGGATCTCGTCCAGGCGGTTGCGTACGAGCCGTTCGATCTCGCCGTCCGCGAAGGCGGGGGCCCGCAGGGCGTCGGCGAGCAGGCCGAGCGCCTTGGGGAGCCTGGAGACCGGGACCTCGAGGGAGACCCGCACGCCCGGGTGGTCGGCGTGCGCGTCGAGCGTGGCGCCGCAGCGGTCGAGCTCGGCGGCGAACTCCTCGGCGGAGTGCTTGTCGGTGCCCTCGTTGAAGGCCCTCGCCATGATCGTGGCGACGCCGTCGAGGCCTTCGGGCTCGGCGTCGAGCGGCGCTTCGAGGTGGATCTCGACGGCGACGACCTGCTGGCCGGGGCGGTGGCACCGCAGCACGGTGAGGCCGTTGGGCAGCGTGCCGCGCCGGGGTGCCGGAAAGGCCCAGGGCTTGGCCGCGCCCGCCTTGGGCTGTGGGTGGAACTGCATCGTCGTCGCGGCCTCGGTCACTTCGCCGCCTCCTCTTCCTCGGCGTACTCCATGCCCTTTTCGCCCTCTTCGCCTTCTTCGCCGTCGTCGGCGACGGTCACGGGTTCGTAGACGAGCACCGCGCGGTTGTCCGGTCGCAGGCGCGCCGCGGCGACCTCCTGGACCTCTTCCGCGGTGACGTCGAGGACGCGCTGCACGGCGGTCAGGGCGAGCTGCGGGTCGCCGAACAGGACGGCGTACCGGCAGAGTTCGTCGGCGCGGCCCGCGACCGTACCGAGCCGGTCCAGCCACTCGCGCTCCAACTGCGCCTGGGCGCGCTCCATCTCCTCCGGAGTGGGGCCTTCCGCGGCGAGGCGGGCCAGCTCCTCGTCGACGGCGGCCTCGATGACGGGGACCTCCACGTCACCGGAGGTCTTCACGTCCAGCCAGCCGAGCGAGGGCGCCCCCGCGAGGCGCAGCAGACCGAATCCGGCGGCGACGGCGGTGCGGTCACGGCGCACGAGGCGGTTGTACAGCCGGGAGGACTCGCCGCTGCCGAGGACGGTGAGGGCGATGTCGGCCGCGTCGCACGCGCGCGTGCCGTCCTCGGGGAGGCGGTAGGCGGCCATCAGGGCGCGGGCCGGCACATCCTCCTCGACGACCTCACGCAGCTCCTTGCCGATGCGCTCGGGCAGGGCGCCGTCGCGCGGCGGCTGCTTGCCGTCGTGGCCCGGGATTGAGCCGAAGTACTTCTCGATCCAGGCGAGCGTCCGCTCCGGATCGATGTCGCCGACGACCGAGAGGACGGCGTTGTTCGGCGCGTAGTACGTGCGGAAGAACGCGCGCGCGTCCTCCAGGGTCGCCGCGTCGAGGTCGGCCATGGAGCCGATCGGCGTGTGGTGGTAGGGGTGGCCCTCCGGGTACGAGAGGGCGGTCAGCTTCTCGAAGGCCGTGCCGTACGGGACGTTGTCGTAGCGCTGGCGGCGCTCGTTCTTGACGACGTCGCGCTGGTTGTCCATCGACTCCTCATCGAGTGCCGAGAGCAGCGAGCCCATCCGGTCGGCCTCGAGCCACAGGGCCAGCTCCAGCTGGTGGGCGGGCATGGTCTCGAAGTAGTTGGTGCGCTCGAAGCTCGTCGTGCCGTTGAGCGACCCGCCCGCGCCCTGGACCAGCTCGAAGTGGCCGTTGTTGTGCACCTGCTTCGAGCCCTGGAACATCAGGTGCTCGAAGAGGTGGGCGAGGCCGGTAAGCCCCTTGACCTCGTGGCGGGAGCCGACGTCGTACCAGAGGCAGACCGCGGCGACCGGGGTCAGGTGGTCCTCGGAGAGCACCACGCGCAGGCCGTTGGCCAGCCGGTGCTCGGTCGCTGTCAGGCCGCCGGAGCCGGCCTCGGCTGTGGCCGTGTGACCCATGGGCATGTACGTCCCTTCGATCGCTGGATCATCGCTGGATCAGAACAATTGCTGCCAGTCCTGCCACTGTATGCAAGCGTGTCAGCACCTGACGAAGTTCCCGCTCCGCCCTCGGCGTAGTCACGTGTGACGCCCCCGGTGCACGGGTCGTGGTCTGCGATGTCAGTGGGACAGTCCACAATGGTCGGCGTCAGAACCCGCACATGTTGGTGAAGGAGCCGCAGCAGCGATGGCCCGCCGCAGCACGAAGACCCCGCCGCCCGACGACTCGTACGAGGAGAAGATCCTCGACATCGACGTCGTCGACGAGATGCAGGGCTCCTTCCTCGAGTACGCGTATTCGGTCATCTATTCCCGCGCCCTGCCGGACGCCCGCGACGGCATGAAGCCGGTGCACCGCAGGATCGTCTACCAGATGAACGAGATGGGCCTGCGCCCCGACCGCGGCTATGTGAAGTGCGCCCGCGTCGTCGGCGAGGTCATGGGTAAGTTGCACCCGCACGGCGACGCGTCGATCTACGACGCCCTGGTGCGCATGGCCCAGCCCTTCTCGATGCGCCTCCCCCTGGTGGACGGCCACGGCAACTTCGGCTCGCTCGGCAACGACGACCCGCCGGCCGCCATGCGGTACACCGAGTGCCGGATGGCCGACGCCACCTCCCTGATGACGGAGTCGATCGACGAGAACACCGTCGACTTCGAGCCGAACTACGACGGGCAGGAGAGGGAGCCGACCGCTCTCCCCGCGGCCTACCCGAACCTCCTGGTCAACGGCGCGTCCGGCATCGCGGTCGGCATGGCGACGAACATGCCGCCGCACAACCTCGGCGAGGTCATCGCCGCCGCCCGCCACCTGATCAAGCACCCCGGGGCCGACCTCGAGACCCTGATGAAGTACGTGCCGGGCCCCGACCTGCCCACGGGCGGCCGGATCGTCGGCCTGACCGGCATCAAGGACGCGTACGAATCGGGCCGCGGCTCCTTCAAGATCCGCGCCACGGTCTCCGTGGAGAACGTGACGGCGCGCCGCAAGGGCCTGGTCGTCACCGAACTGCCGTTCTCCGTAGGACCCGAAAAGGTCATCTCCAAGATCAAGGACCTGGTCGGCTCGAAGAAGCTCCAGGGCATCGCCGACGTCAAGGACCTCACCGACCGCGCGCACGGACTGCGCCTGGTCATCGAGGTCAAGAACGGCTTCGTCCCGGAGGCCGTCCTTGAGCAGCTCTACAAGCTGACGCCGATGGAGGAGTCCTTCGGCATCAACAACGTGGCGCTGGTCGACGGCCAGCCCCTCACCCTCGGCCTCAAGGAGCTCCTTGAGGTCTACCTCGACCACCGGTTCAACGTGGTGCGCCGCCGCAGCGAGTTCCGCCGCGGCAAGAAGCGCGACCGCCTGCACCTGGTCGAGGGCCTCCTGGTCGCCCTCCTGGACATCGACGAGGTCATCCGCCTCATCCGCTCCAGCGACAACTCCGCCCAGGCCAAGGAGCGCCTGATCGGGCGCTTCTCGCTGAGCGACATCCAGACGCAGTACATCCTGGACACCCCGCTTCGCCGCCTGACCAAGTTCGACCGCATCGAGCTGGAGACCGAGCGCGACAAGCTCAACGGCGAGATCGACGAGCTGACCGGCATCCTCGACTCCGACGCGGAGCTTCGCAAGCTGGTCTCCGCCGAACTGGCCGCCGTGGCCAAGAAGTTCGGCACCGACCGGCGCACGGTGCTCCTGGAGTCGACGGGTTCCCCGGCCGCCACGGTCTCGCTGCAGGTGGCGGACGACCCGTGCCGGGTGCTCCTGTCGTCGACGGGCCTGCTGGCCCGTACGGCCAACGGCGAGCCCCTCGCCGACGGCGACACCAAGCGCGTCAAGCACGACGTGATCGTCTCCGCGGTGCCCGCGACGGCGCGCGGCGAGGTGGGCGCGGTCACTTCCGGGGGGCGGTTGCTGCGCCTCTCCGTGGTGGACCTTCCCCAGCTGCCGGAGACGGCCGCCGCGCCCAACCTCTCGGGAGGGGCGCCCGTCTCCGAGCTGCTCTCCCTGGAGAAGGACGAGAAGCTGATCTGCCTGATGACGCTCGACGAGTCCTCGCCGGGTCTCGCGCTCGGCACCGAGCAGGGCGTCGTCAAGCGGGTGGTCCCCGACTATCCGTCGAACAAGGAGGAGTTGGAGGTCATCACCCTCAGGGAAGGTGACCGGATCGTCGGCGCGGCCGAGCTGCGCACCGGCGAGGAGGACCTGGTCTTCATCACGGACGACGCCCAGCTCCTGCGCTACCAGGCCTCGGTGGTGCGTCCCCAGGGGCGTCCCGCCGGAGGCATGACGGGCATCAAGCTCGCCGACGGTGTGAAGGTCATCTCCTTCTCGGCGGTGGATCCGGCGGTGGAGGCGGTCGTCTTCACGGTGGCTGGTTCGCGCGGCACCCTCGACGACTCGGTGCAGACGACGGCCAAGCTCACGCCGTTCGACCAGTACCCGCGCAAGGGGCGCGCCACCGGCGGTGTCCGCGTCCAGCGCTTCCTGAAGGGCGAGGACTGCCTGAGCTTCGCCTGGGCGGGCCCGACACCGCCGCACGCGGCCCAGCGGAACGGGGCCCCGGCCGAGCTGCCGGAGATCGACCCGCGCCGCGACGGTTCGGGCGTCTCGCTCGCGAAGCCGGTGGCCGCGGTGGCCGGGCCGGTGTGAGACGGGCCCTGGATCCCTAGGGTTCCTCGTCCGGCTCCTGGACGTAGCGCAGTACGCCCCACATGCCCCGCTCGTCGGCGTGTGGGGCGTACTCGCGACAGGCCTCGAGCTCCTTCTCCAGAGCCGGTACGTCGATGCCGGAGCCGATGAGCACCAGCTGGGTCAGGCGCGGCTCGTCCGGAGCCCACGGCTGCGGGTAGAAGCGCAGGAACCGCCCCACGGCGTGCACCTCGTACCGGTTCAGCGGGTCGGCGGCGCCGAAGTCGACGTACCCCTTGATGCGGTAGAGCCCTTCGGGCCTGCTGTCGAGCAGGGCCATCAGGGGGCGCGGCCCCAGGGGCGCCTCTGAGGTGAAGGAGAGGCTCTCGTAGCCGGAGTGCAGGTGGCCGTGGTGGGCTCGGTCGTCGGCGCCAGTGCCGCTGTCGGTGCCGGCGCCGTCCCGCAGGTCGTCGAAGGAGAGCTGCCCGACCCGCTCCCCCGCCGGCGCACGGTCGAAGAGCAGCTCCACGTCGACGCGGCCGTACGAGGCGGCGACGACGGCCGCACGCCCCGCGAGCCCGCGGACGGCGTCGAGGACGCGCTCACGCTCCGCGTCGGGCACCCGGTCGGCCTTGTTGACCACGACGAGGTCGGCGATGCCCAGATGCCGGTCCACCTCGGGATGGCGCTCCCTGGTGGCGTCGAACTCCGCGGCGTCGACGACCTCGACGAGCCCCCCGTACACGATGTGCGGGTTCTCGCTGGCGAGGACCATCTTCACCAGCTCCTGCGGCTCCGCGAGGCCGCTCGCCTCGATGACGATGACGTCGATCCGCGCGGCGGGTCCTGCGAGCCGCTCCAGGTACTCGTCGAGTTCACTCGCGTCCACGGCGCAGCACAGGCATCCGTTGCCCAGCGAGACGGTCGAGTCGCCGAGCTGCCCGGCGACCGCCATGGCGTCGATCTCGATCGAACCGAAGTCGTTGACGATCGCACCGATCCGGCTGCCGCCGCTGCGGTGCAGCAGATGGTTGAGCAGGGTCGTCTTGCCCGAACCCAGAAAACCGGCCAGGACGACGACCGGGATCTGCTGCTTGTTCAACGCTGACCTCTCGTGTCGACGCTGGTACGGGCGGCGGCGGAGCCCGTACGACGAAGGGACCGCCCCAGGATAGGCGGGCGTGGCCGGGCCGCGAAGTGAACGATTGTTAGCGGCGCTCGCGGGGCACACGTCAGGCACGGCGCCGGGATGTGCGACCCCTGCTTCCTTCCGTGCGCCTCCTCTCCGCCTCCCCGCCGATCAGAGCCGCTCGGCACCCTGGGAGACGGCAAGCGCACCGCCCACCGCTCGCCGGTCCGCTCCCCGTCGACCCGCATCCGACGACCGGCGGACGGTCGCCGATTCGGGGGTTGACATGGCCACACAGAAGATGTCGATACGGGGGGTGGGTCCGGCCGCGGTGGCGGGGCTCTCATTCGCCACAGGAACGTTCATGCTGCTCTGGTCCAAGGGGCGGCGTCATTCGGCCCACCTCGCGCGACGCGAGCGCCAGGCCGCCGAGCGTGAACGCGCGGCCCTGGCCCTCCAGCGGCGCAACGCGGCGCTCGCCGAACAGCACCGGCTCCACTTCGACCTGCTCTGCAAGGCGATGGGGGACACCGCGCTGGCCGCGGTCCTGGACACGTACGACGAGAGCGTGCCACCCGAGCGGCAGCGGCAGTTCCTCTTCGCCAACACGCTCTACATCAACGCGCTGCACGCCCATCGCATCGGCGCGACGACCCTTCAGGAGTTGTATGGACACCTTCGGGTGATGTGCCAGAACCCGATCTTCCGCGAATTCTGGGAGGCCACCCGGCACCATCGCGCGAGCCTGGATTACGCGTCCGACGAGGCCAAGGTGGGGCGCGTGGTGGACCGGCTGGCCGAGGAGCTGGACAACGCCGAGACGGAGCGGTGGTGGGTGGTGGGCGAACCTCCCACCGAGTAGGGCCAGTTGGATTACTTCAAGCCAACATCACCAGCATCGCCCGGTACGCTGGCCCCGTTTTCACCTCTCTGACCCCAAGGACCGGGATCGCATTGAAGATCGTGCGCCGCATCGGTGTGCCTCCGCGCGAGCGGGGCAGCCAGACGGGGCAGACCTGCCCCGACATTTTCGAACTCACCGACGGCAACTTCGCAGTGATCGGGACGGACAGGACCGACACGCTCGACAGCGAGCTGCCCGCCGATGCGGCACGAGCCGACTACGAACGCATCGTCGTGATCAGCAGGGAGACCCTGGTCCGCGCCAGGGTGGACATCCCGGAGGCGTGAGCCGGACGCAGGCGTCCGGCTCCTCCGTGGCGTGGAGGTTGCATGACCTCCACGCCGAAGGGTGCTGAAGAGCCGCGGTCGCCTAGCGCGCGACACCTGCCGTCGGCACCGGAGCCGGTGCGGGCGCCCCCACGTACCGCGCCGCCGGCCGAATGATCTTCGAATCCCTCGCCTGTTCCAGGATGTTGGCGCTCCAGCCGACCACGCGCGCGGACGCGAACGTCGGCGTGAACATCTCACGTGGCAGCCCGCAGAGCTCCATGACGACACCGGCGTAGAACTCCACGTTCGTGTGCAGCTCCCGTCCCGGCTTCAGCTCCGCCAGGATCGCCTCGACGCGCCGCTCGACCTCGACCGCGAACTCCACCATGCCGCCGCCGAATTCCTCGGCGATGCCTCGCAGCATGCGCGAGCGCGGGTCCTCGGTGCGGTAGACGGGGTGCCCGAAGCCCATGATGCGGTCGCCTGCGAGGACCCTCTCGCGGATCCAGCCGTCGATGCGGTCGGGGGTGCCGATCGCGTCGAGGGTGTCCAGGGCGCGGCTCGGCGCGCCGCCGTGCAGCGGGCCGGAGAGCGCACCGACCGCGCCGACCAGGCAGGCCGCCACGTCCGCGCCGGTCGATGCGATGACCCGGGCGGTGAACGTTGACGCGTTGAACCCGTGGTCAATGGTCGAGATCAAGTATTGCTCGATCGCCCGGGCGCGCGCGGGTTCGGGCTCCGAACCGGTGAGCATGTAGAGGTAGTTGGCGGCGTACGACAGGTCGTCGCGCGGTTCCACGGGATTGAGCCCCTGCCCGAGCCGGTACAGCGCGGTGAGCAGCGTCGGTACCACGGCGGACGCGGCCAGTGCGTCCGTGCGGCGCCGGTCGTCGTCGATGTCGTACACCGGTCGGAAGCCCTTCGACGCCCCGAACAGCGACAGTGCGGTGCGGAGCCCGGAGAGTGGACCCGACAGCACACCGGCGCGGGCGACGGCGGGCAGCGCCTCACGCACCTCGTCGGGCAGGTGACGCAGCGACGCGGTGTGCGCGGCGAACGCGGCGCCCTGCACGGCGTCCGGCAGCTCGCCGTGGAACATCAGGTGCCATACGTCCTCGAAGCTGCGCTTCTGCGCGAGCTCGACGGCGGAGTACTGGCGGTAGTGGTAGAAGCCCTCGTGTCCCCGGACGTCCCCGAGTGCGGTCTCGGTGACGACGACGCCCGCGAGTCCTCGTGGGACCTCTACGGGTTCGGCGGGGGTGGCAGTGGAGCCATTGATCGGCATGTTCTTCCTCGACTTCCTCCCTGGACTTGATTGGACTGTCCATGCTTGACTCAACTTCTGTCAATATTGATTGGATCAATATACTCATACAGTTGTCGCGATGGGGATACGGTGACGCCCATGACGGATCAAGGAACCACGCACGGAGACCGGCGACTGAGCACCAAGGAGGCCGCCGAGGCCCTCGGCGTGAAGCCCGAGACCGTGTACGCGTACGTGAGCCGGGGCCTGCTCAGCAGCCGTCGCGGCCCGGGAGCGCGGGGAAGCACGTTCGACGCCAAGGAGGTCGAGGCGCTGGCCCGCAGGAACAGGCGGGAGCCGGCCGCGCCGACCAGCGGCAACGAACTCTCCGTACGCACCCGCATCACGCTCATCGACAAGGACCGCTACTACTACCGCGGTGTCGACGCGACGGAGCTCGCCCTCAACCATTCCTACGAAGAGGTCGCCGAGTGGCTCTGGACCGGCGTCCTGCACCGCGGCACCGCTTTCACCGCCCCCAAGGAAACCGTCGCCGCGGCCCGTCGTGCGGTCAACGCACTGCCCCAGCACAGCGGTCCGACCGACCGGCTGCGCGTCGCGGCCGTCTCCGCCGCCGCCGCCGACCCGCTCCGGTTCGACCTCTCCGAAGAGGCGGTGATCGGCACCGGACGCACCTTGATCCCCACCCTCGTGGCCGCTCTCCCGCCGGTCCTGTCCGGTCACCGTGACGAAGGCCCCCTGGCCCGCCGCCTCTGGGCACGCCTGACCGGCACGAAGCCCGGCGAGGCCGCGTTGCACGCGCTGGACACGGCCCTCGCGCTGCTCGTCGACCATGATCTCGCCGCGTCGACGCTCGCCGTCCGGGTCGCCGCCTCGGCGCGCGCCCACCCCTACGCCGCGGTGTCGGCCGGGCTCGGCGTCCTGGAAGGCCCTCTGCACGGCGCGGCGAGCGGCCTGGCCCACCGCATGCTGCTCGACGTGCTCGATCGCGGCAGCGCGGCCCCCGTCGTCGCCGACGAGCTCCGCGCCGGGCGCCGCATTCCCGGGCTCGGCCACCGCCTCTACCCGGGCGAGGACCCGCGCGCGCAGGCGCTGTTCGCCCTCCTGGAGGCGCTGCCGAAGGCCCGGCCCGCCCTCGCCGCGGCCCGTGACGTGGTGGCCACCACCGCCCGCCACACCGATCTGCGGGCCAACGTCGACCTCGCGCTGGCCGTCCTCACGGTCTCCACGGGGATGCCGGCGGAGGCGGGCGAGACCGTCTTCGCGGTGGCGCGCACGGCGGGCTGGATCGCGCACGCCCTGGAGGAGTACGGCGAGCGCCCGCTGCGCATGCGCCCCAGCGGCCAGTACGTCGGCCTGCGTCCGCCCCAGCCGATGCCGTCCCCGGCATCCTGACTCGGGCCCAGGCTCTTCCGTCCCCGCCGAGGCGTGAATCAGCGGGGAGGCCGCGGGTTAGGCTCACCTGCGTGAGTACGTGCGCGACCGCCTCGCGGGACCTGGACGAGCCTCTCGCGGGCACCGCGGCCACCGCAAGGACATGGCTTCTGCTGGAGCAACCGGGCCCTTGGGGCGCCAAGGCGCTCAGGTCCAGCCATCTCGACCCGGAGGTCGGCCGCGCCCTGGAGTCGGCCGCCGAGGGAACCGGCGTACGCGTCGCCCTCATCCGCCGCCCCGGCCGCCACGCGGACCGGCACACGCCGACGAGGCAGCAGGTGTACGTCGGGCACACCGCCCCCGGTCGCACCTGGCTGCGCGGTGCGGCGACCGAGGACCCGCGCCGGCTCCTCGAACTCGACTTCGCGGCCCTGGGCGCCGGAGACCACGGCGACTTCGGCACCCCGCACACCGGCGCCCCGCTCGCGCTCGTCTGCACCAACGGCAAACGCGACCGCTGCTGCGCCCTGCTCGGCAGGCCCCTCGCCGCCCAGCTGGCCGCCTCGGGTGAGGAAGAGGTCTGGGAAATCACTCATCTGGGTGGCCATCGCTTCTCCCCCACGCTGCTCGTGCTGCCCCACGGATATGCGTACGGCCGGGCGCACGCGTCCGGCGTCAAGGAGATCCTCGCCGCGGCCCGCACAGGCCGCGTCGTCATCGAGGGCTGCCGGGGGAACTCCGCCTGGGAGCGCCCCGGACAGGCCGCCGAACTCGCGGTGCGCCGAGCGATCGGCGAGTACGCGACGGGAGCCCTGGACGTCGTCCGTACGGACGGCACGGGCCCGCACTGGGAGGTGACCGTCGCGCACACCGACGGCCGCCGGTGGCGGGTCGCCGTCACGCGGGGGGTCTCACTGCCGCCGCGCCCGGAGAGCTGCGGCGCGGCCATCGGGTCACCCGCGCGGATGGACGTCACGGCGGTGCGGGCGGTCCAGGAGGGGGCGGACGGGAGCCCGTCGCCGGACGCGCTCTAGGGCAGCCCCGCGCGCTGTACGGACATCCATAGCTGGGCGCTGCTTGGGCACGGGCCTCCGGTAGAGCCGGCTCCGGATGCGGGCACCGGCTCCGGCCGTTGCTCCGGAACCGTCCCCGGCCCCGCGCCGCGCCGCCCCGCCCTCCTACGAGATCCCCGCCACAGTGACTTCGAAGAAGCCCGTCGGCGGCCGTACCGTTCGTACCCATGAGCCCGACCTCCCCCGCGCGACGCCTCCGCCTCGGCCTGCCGCGGCGCGTGTTCTCGCAGGTGCTGCTGATGCAGCTGGCGATCGCCGCCGGGGTCGCGGTGCTCGCCACCGGCCTCTTCCTCGCGCCGCTCGGCGACCAGCTCGACGACCAGGCCATGCGCCGTGCGCTCGCCATCGCCCAGACGACGGCCGCTCAGCCGCGGATCGCCGAGGACCTGTCGGCCTCGCGACCCACGGCCGACGGGCCGGTCCAGGCGGCGGCCGAGCGGATCCGGCGGGCCAGCGGAGCCGAGTACGTCGTGATCATGAACAAGGAGGGTGTGCGCTGGTCCCACACGGACCCCGGCCAGATCGGCAAGGTCGTCTCGACTGACCCCAGCGATGCCATCGCGGGCCATGACGTCATGGAGATCGACAACGGCACCCTGGGCCGCTCGGCCCGCGGCAAGGTGGCGCTGCGGGGCGCGCATGGGGACATCGTCGGCGCGGTCTCCGTGGGCATCGAGTACGACAGTGTGCGGGCCCGGCTGGTGCACTCGATCCCCGGGCTGCTCGCCTACGCGGGCGGGGCTCTCGCCGTCGGCGCGCTCGCCGCGTACCTGATCTCCCGCAGGGTGCAGCGACAGACCCGCGACCTCGCCTTCTCGGACATCTCCGCCCTGCTCGCGGAGCGCGAGGCCATGCTGCACGGCATCCGTGAGGGGGTCGTCGCCCTCGACCGCGCGGGCCGCGTCCGGCTGCTCAACGACGAGGCGCAGCGGCTCCTCGGCCTCGGCACGGAGGTGATCGGCCGGCCGCTCGACGAGGCGCTCGGCCCGGGGCGTACGACCGACGTGCTCGCGGGGCGGGTGACCGGCACCGACCTGCTGACCGTGCGCGGGCAGCGCGTCCTGGTCGCCAACCGCATGCCGACCGACGACGGAGGCGCGGTCGCGACCCTGCGCGACCGCACGGAGCTCGAACAGCTCGGCCGCGAACTCGACTCCACCCGCGGCCTCATCGACGCCCTCCGCGCCCAGGACCACGAACACGCCAACCGCATGCACACGCTCCTCGGCCTGCTCGAACTGGAGATGTACGAGGAGGCGGCGGAGTTCGTCGGCGAGGTGGCGGGCGCCCACCGGGTGACCGCCGAGCAGATCACCGAGAAGATCCGTGATCCGCTGCTCGCCGCCCTGCTCGTCGGCAAGGCCACGGTCGCCGCGGAGCGGGGCGTCGCGCTCTCCGTGCCGCGCCACAGCGTGCTGCCCGACCGCCTCGTCGACCCGGGCGGCCTCGTCACGATCGTCGGCAACCTCGTGGACAACGCCCTCGACGCCGCCGCCGGCACCCGCCACGCGCGCGTGGAGGTCGATGTACGCGCCGACGGGCGAACCGTGGTCCTTCAGGTGCGCGATTCCGGTCCGGGAGTGCCCGCCGACCGGCGCGAGACGATCTTCACCGAGGGGTGGACCACCAAGGAGCCCCCGGCCCACGGCAAGCGCGGCATCGGCCTCGCCCTGGTCCGCAGGCTCGCCGAACGGCAGGGCGGCAGCGCGCGGGCCGGCGGAACGCCGGACGGGGGCGCGGAGTTCACCGTCGTCCTGCCGGAGGCACTCACAGAGCCCGGGCTCGCCCCCAAGGAGGATCCCGAACCCGTCACCCCGCAGGAGCACGACGGGCGGAGCCCCGAAGGAGCCACGATGACCAGCGCCCCGAAGGAACCGCGATGATCGACGTCCTCGTCGTGGACGACGACACCCGGGTCGCGGACGTCAACGCCGCCTATGTGGCGAAGGTCCCCGGCTTCCGCGTGGTGGCCAAGGCGCACGACGCCGCCGAGGCCCTGCGCCTCGTCGAGAACGTGCCCGTCGACCTGGTGCTGCTGGACCACTACCTCCCCGACGAGACCGGCCTCTCGGTCGTCCGCAGCTTGCGCGAGCGGGGCCACCAGGCCGACGTGATCATGGTGACCGCGGCGCGCGACGTCGCCACGGTGCAGGCGGCGATGCGGCACGGCGCGCTCCAGTACCTGGTCAAGCCGTTCTCCTACGCCGGCCTTCGCGCCAAGCTCGACGCGTACGCGACACTGCGCCGCACGCTGGACGGCGGGGGCGAGGCCGAGCAGGCCGAGGTCGACCGCATTTTCGGCGCACTCTCGGCGACTCCGGCCCCCGAACTGCCCAAAGGCCACTCCCCCACCACGGCGGAGCTGGTGCGCCGGGCGCTCATGGCCGCGGAAGGCCCGCTCTCGGCCCAGGAGTTGGCGGACCGCACCCGGCTGAGCCGGCAGACGGCACAGCGCTATCTGAAGCTCCTGGAACGCACGGGCCGGGTCAGGCTGAGCCTCAAGTACGGCGACACGGGCCGCCCCGAACACCGCTACGAGTGGGCGGCCAGTATCTGAGGGCCTGCGTCTCCCCGGTCGGCTCGGTGGGCGTCGTCCGGCCGGGAACACGACACAGGCGCCGAGCGTCCCGAGGTGCCCGACGGGCCGTCGTCACGCCGCCCCGGCGCCCGTGAGCGACCGCACCTCGGCCTCCGCGTGCTTGGCCTCGTCCGCTTCCTCGCACGAGGTCACCGTGCCGAGCCAGCCCGCGAGGAAGCCCAGCGGGATGGAGACGAGACCGGGGTTCTCCAGCGGGAAGTACTGGAAGTCCACCGTGGGGAACAGTGAGTGGGGACCGCCGGAGACGACGGGCGACAGCACCACCAGCGCGAGCGCGGGCAACAGCCCTCCGTACACCGACCACACCGCGCCCCGGGTGGTGAAGTTCCGCCAGAACAGGGAGTAGAGGAGCACCGGCAGATTGGCGGACGCGGCCACCGCGAAGGCGAGGCCGACCAGGAACGCGACGTTCAGATCGCGTGCCAGCAGGCCGAGGCCGATCGCGACCACGCCGATGCCGGCCGCGGAGATCCGGGCCACCGCCACCTCGCTGCGCGGCTCGGCGTTCCTGCGCCGCAAGGAGGCGTACAGGTCGTGGGCCACGGACGCCGAGGAGGCCAGCGTGATGCCGGCGACCACGGCGAGGATCGTGGCGAAGGCGATGGCGGCGACGATCGCGAAGAGAACCGTTCCGCCTGTGGAGTCCGCGCCGCCTCCCAGATCGAGCGCGAGAAGCGGAACCGCCGTGTTCCCCGCGGCGTTCGAACCGCGCACCGCATCGGGGCCGACAAGCGCGGCCGCACCGAAGCCGAGCACGATCGTCATCAGGTAGAAGCCGCCGATGAGCCCGATGGACCAGACGACCGAGCGACGGGCGGCCCGCGCGGTCGGTACGGTGTAGAAGCGGGACAGGATGTGCGGCAGCCCAGCGGTGCCGAGCACGAGCGCGAGACCGAGACTCATGAAGTCGAGCCGGGCGGTCCAGTCGCCTCCGTACTTCAGGCCGGGCGCGAGGAATCGGTCGCCGTGGCCACTGCGGTCCGCCGCGGTCCGCAGCAGTTGGTTGAAGTCGCCGTGGAAGTGCACCAGGACGAGCACGGTCAGCGCGACGGCCCCGCCCATCAGGAGGACCGCCTTGACGATCTGGATCCAGGTGGTGGCGCGCATGCCGCCCAGCGACACATAGATCACCATGAGCGCACCGACGCCGATCACTGTCCAGGACTGCGCCGCCCCGCTCGCCTTGCCCAGCAGCAGTGCCACCAGTGAGCCCGCCCCCACCATCTGCGCCACCAGGTAGAGAACTGAGACGGTCACCGAGGAGATGCCCGCCGCGATCCGCACCGGACGCTCCCTCATCCGCGCGGCGACGACATCACCCAGCGTGAACTTGCCGCAGTTGCGCACCAGTTCGGCCACCAGGAAGAGCACCACCAGCCACGCGACGAGAAACCCCACCGAGTAGAGCAGCCCGTCATAACCGAAGAGCGCGATCAGTCCGGAGATGCCGAGGAAGGAGGCAGCCGACATGTAGTCCCCGGCGATGGCGAAACCGTTCTCCATGGGGGAGAAGAGCCGTCCGCCCGCGTAGAACTCCTCCGCCGAACCATGCCGGTGGCGGCTCGCCCACGTGGTGATCGCCAGCGTGACGGCCACGAACACGCCGAACAGCAGCAGCGCGAGATCCTGGTGGTCACCCATCAGAGGTCCACCCCCCGCTCATGAGCCGAGCCCGGCTCCCGCGCCGCGTCCCGCTCCCGCTGCTCCCGCTCTCTCTTCTGCTCGTACACGACCCAGCGCAGATCGAGCGCCGCACGGTCCCGCCGCAACCGGGCATGCCGTGCGTACGCCCAGGTCAGCAGGAACGTCGTGAGGAACTGCCCGAGCCCCGCCAGCATCGCCACGTTCACGGCCCCCGTGACGGGGCGCGCCATCAGTCCCGGCGCCGTCGTCGCCGTCACCACATACGCGACGTACCAGGTGAAGAAGGCGGCCACGGCCGGGACGACGAACCTCCGGTACCGCCTGCGCACTTCCTGGAAAGCGTCGCTGCGCTGCACTTCCAGGTAGATGTCGGCCGCACTCCCGCTCGTACTCCGCTGCGGGACCGCGGCCCGGGGCGACACCACGGCGGCCGGCGCCCCGGTGCCGTCCAGTTCTCCCCACCCGGAGGCGAGCGCGTCGTACCAGGGGTCCCTCAGCTCGCCGGACCGGCCCCGGCCGGTATCGGCCCGGTCCGGCACCACATCGGGCCCGTCGTGCTTCTCCACCGAACTCTCCTTAGTCCGCAGCCCTGTCCGGCCGCGTGCCCAAGGATGGACAGAATGGGAAGATCTCCGGCTCCCCTCTCCGCGCTCTTCACCCCATTAGGTGAAGCCACGTCAGGTACCCGCTCTCCCTTCCGGCTTGGTGAGCCCGTGTCTGTAGGCGTAACGGACCGCCTGCGCACGGCCCTTGATGCCCGCCTTCGCGAAGAGATTGTTGATGTGGGTCTTCACCGTCGCGGTGGAGACGTGCAATGACCGGGCGATCTCGTGGTTCGTCATTCCCTCGGCGATCAGGACGAGAACTTCGGTCTCCCGCGTGGTGAGGCCGTCGGGCGGCTCAAGGACCGCAGCGGCCTCCGGCTCCGAAAGCCGTTCCAGAAGACGGCGTTGGATCTGCGGGGACAGCCCGGCGTCCCCCGAGAGGACGTCCTCCACGGCCCGGACGATCTGCTCCCCACCGGCGTCCTTGGTCAGATAGCCGCGCGCGCCCGCCTTGAGGGCCGGGAACAGCGAATCGTCGTCGGCGTAGGTGGTGAGCACGACGACCTGCGTGCCCGGATACTCGGCGCGGATACGCCGCGTGGCCTCCGCGCCGTCGCAGCGAGGCATGCGCAGGTCCATCAGGACCACGTCGGGAGAGAGTTCGGCGACGAGGCGGACAGCCTCCTCCCCGTCGGCGCCTGAGCCCACGACCTCGATGCCCGGCAGCAGCCCGAGCAGCATCACGATCCCCTCCCTCACCACCGTCTGGTCGTCGACCACGACCACCCGTGCGGGCGGCTTGCCTCCGTCCGCGGCAGGCCCGGTCGGGCTCTCGCCCGCGACCCCGGCAACACCTTCGTTCCCCGTCATCCCGGCACCCTCAGCGTCACCACGAAGCCCTCCTCACCCGGTCCAGCCTCAAGGGACCCGCCCAACAGCTCGGCCCGCTCACGCATCCCGAGCAGACCGTACCCGGCGCCGGAGGTGGCGAGTTCCCCCGGCGACTGCCCACCCGAGTCCCTCACCTGCAGGCTCACTTCACCCTCCGCGTACTGCAGGCAGACGTGGATCTTCGAGCCCGGCGCATGCTTGCGAATGTTCGTCAGGGCCTCCTGCGCCACTCTGCGTACCGCCTGGGACGCCTCGGCGGGCAGTGGGCGGCGCTCGCCCGTCACGGTGACCGACGCGTGGTCCGCGGTGACCAGCTCACGCAGGAAGTCCTCGACCGGAGTCAGCTCTCCGCGCAGCGCGGACAGCGACTGTCTGGTCTCGGCGAGTCCTTCCCTGGCCATGGACCGCGCCGCCACCACCCGGTCCAGGATCTGCTCCTTCGTCGCGTCCCGTTCGATCAGCAGCCGAGCCGCCTCCAGGTGGACGAGCTGCGCGGAGAGGCTGTGCGCCAGCACGTCGTGGATCTCGCGGGCGATGCGGGCCCTCTCGGCGAGCGCCGCCGACTCCGCCTCGGCGGTGCGCGCGGCCCGCTCCTGGGCGAGCAGCCGGTGGGCGCTGCCTCGCGCCTCGGCGTCCAGACGCAGGGTGTACCCGGCAAGGGAGAGGCCGACGACGGTGAGTGCCGTGATGAGCCAGCCGTCGCCGTTGTACGCGGCGTACCCGGTCATCGCCACGAACACGCAGGGCGCCGCCGCGGCCAGCGGCAGCCGCTCCAGGGCGGAGACGGCCGAAGCGCACCAGAGAACGAGGGAGAGCAACTGCCAGTCGGCGATCTCCGCCGCAAACGCGACGCCCATGAGGAGTGCCATGAGCGCCAGGGACGGCCACAGCCGATGGGCGTACGAGACGCGGAAGAACGCCCACCCAGCCCCGGTGACGGCCAGGACCAGGGCCACCCCGCCCACCAGACTCCAGCCGCGGTCCTCATGGAACGTGTTCCACAGCAGGCTGCCGATGATCACCACGCGCAGGAGCCTGACGAACCACAGTCGGGCCAGGCTCAGTCCTGCCCAGGCGAGCGCCTCCCGGGACGGCCATCTCGTCCAGCGGTCCGCACTCATACGGGTTCCTTCCGCATCGGCCGGTGTGCCGCGGCCGCTCCGTACATCGTGTGTCCAAAACCGGCGCGCAGCAGGAGCAGACCGCTGCGGACCAGCAGCGTGGCCGCGAGGGCCAGCATGAGGGTGGCACTCCCCTGGCGTACATGCAGCATCGAGCCGACGCCGAACAGCCCCGCCCGCAGTCCTATCCCCACGGCCCAGACCACGGCCGTGGCCTTGGTGCCCTTGCTCCACGGCGTCCCGTCCCGCTCGGTCCACACGTGCGAGGTCCGCGCCCAGCCGGCTCCCATGGCCAGCCCGACGAACAGCTCGGCGGCGAGCAGAGCCACGGACGCGGTGCGGTGCTGGGGATCGATCAGATCGGGCTCGCGCACGGCCATGAAGACCAGCACCGCCGGTATCAGCCACCAGCGCCGGTCGGTACCGATCTGCTGGGCCTTGAACTGGCGGACCACCACCAGCACGACGACGACGCAGATCACCAGCGCGTTGGTGAGCCCGGACATGTCTGCCTCCGTACGACGAACGGAACGAGGCCGATCCGAGAGGGATCGACGCCTTCGACGCTACGGACATCGCATGGTCGCGGGATCGGCGCAGGGGTTGAACGCGGGTGGAGCCGGGTGCTCCACCCGCGGGTGGAGCACCCGGCTCCCGCACTGCTCAACGTCCTCGCGACACGCTCTCGGCTGGCTCTCGGTGCGCTCGCGACGCGCTCTCGGCACCGACCGGCATGTTCGCGCTACGCGTCGATGCGTGAGCGGTCGAGTGTCGCGGCAGAGCTGGTGATGAACTCCTTGCGCGGGGCGACGTCATTACCCATCAGCAGATCGAAGACCTGTTCGGCGGAGTCCAGGTCGGAGATGTTGATGCGCCGCAGGGTCCGGTGGCGCGGGTCCATCGTCGTCTCGGCCAGCTGATCGGCGTCCATCTCGCCCAGACCCTTGTACCTCTGGATGGAGTCCTTGTACCGCACGTTCTTGCGCTGGAGCTCCAGGAGCGTCTCGCGCAGTTCCCGGTCGGAGTAGGTGTAGACGTACTTGTCCTGGCCCTTCTTGGGCTGGCTGAGCTCGATCCGGTGGAGCGGCGGGACGGCCGCGAACACCCGGCCCGCCTCCACCATCGGCCGCATGTACCGCTGGAACAGCGTCAGCAGCAGAATCCGGATGTGCGCCCCGTCCACGTCCGCGTCGACCAGCAGAATGATCTTCCCGTAGCGGGCGGCGTCGATGTCGAAGGTCCGGCCCGACCCCGCCCCTATGACCTGGATGATCGCCCCGCACTCGGCGTTCTTCAGCATGTCCGTCACGGACGCCTTCTGAACGTTGAGGATCTTTCCGCGGATCGGCAGCAGCGCCTGGAACTCGGAGTTCCGCGCCAGCTTCGCGGTACCGAGCGCGGAGTCGCCCTCGACGATGAAGAGCTCGCTGCGGTCCACGTCGTCGCTGCGGCAGTCCGCCAGCTTCGCCGGCAGCGACGAGGACTCCAGCGCCGTCTTACGGCGCTGGGCGTCCTTGTGCTGCCGGGCCGCGATGCGGGTGCGGGCCGCGGCGACGGCCTTGTCCATCACCGCGCGAGCCTGCGCCTTGGCGTCCCGCTTGGTGGACGTCAGGAACGCCTTGAGCTCCTTGGCGATGACGTTGGCGACGATGCGGTTGGCCGCCGAGGTGCCGAGGACCTCCTTGGTCTGGCCCTCGAACTGCGGCTCCGCGAGGCGGACCGTGACGACCGCCGTCAGGCCCTCCAGGGCGTCGTCCTTGACGATGTCGTCCTCGGCGACGCGCAGCACCTTCTGGGCGCGCATGACCTCGTTCATCGTCTTGGTGAGCGAGCGCTCGAAACCGCTCACATGGGTGCCGCCCTTGGGGGTGGCGATGATGTTGACGAAGGACCTGACCGTCGAGTCGTACCCGGTGCCCCAGCGCAGCGCCACATCGACCCCGAGCTCACGGGTGACCTCGGTGGGCGTCATCTGACCGTGCTCGTCAAGGACCGGCACCGTCTCCTTGAAGGAGCCCTGGCCGGAGAAGCGCAGCACGTCGCAGACCGCCTTGTCCCGCGCCAGGTACTCGCAGAACTCACTGATGCCGCCGTCGAAGCGGAAGGATTCCTCGCCCTTCGTGCCGCCCTCGCCCAGACCGAACTCGTCCCGCACCACGATCGTGAGACCGGGCACCAGGAACGCGGTCTGGCGCGCCCGCTGGTGGAGGTTCTCCAGCGAAAGTTTGGCGTCCTTCAGGAAGATCTGGCGGTCCGCCCAGTACCGCACGCGGGTACCGGAACGGGCCTTCGGGACCTTCTTGACCTTCCTCAGCTTGGCCGAGGGGTCGAAGGCGGCGTCGGGGCCCGGCTTGGCGAAGGCGCCTGGGACGCCCCGCCGGAAACTGATCGCATGAGTGTGCCCGCCACGGTCCACCTCGACGTCGAGGCGTGCGGAGAGCGCGTTCACCACGGAGGCGCCCACACCGTGCAGACCTCCGGAGGCCGCGTACGAGCCGCCGCCGAACTTGCCGCCAGCGTGCAGCTTGGTCATGACGACCTCGACCCCGGAGAGGCCGGTCTTGGGCTCGACGTCGACCGGGATGCCGCGGCCGTTGTCCCGGACCTCCACGGAGGCGTCGTCGTGAAGGATGACCTCGATGTGGTCGCAGTACCCACCCAGAGCTTCGTCGACGGCGTTGTCGATGATCTCCCAGAGGCAGTGCATGAGGCCGCGACTGTCCGTCGACCCGATGTACATGCCCGGACGCTTGCGGACGGCCTCGAGCCCCTCCAGGACGAGCAGGTGCCGCGCGGTGTAGTTGGAACCGTCCCGATCTGCTCCTGTCAGCAATGCTGTCGACGGCACGGACGTATCGGCGGTCACGCGGTTCGCTCCTCGCTGAATTTCAAGGGGGGTCCTTTGGGGTAAGGACGCGGCTTCGGTTACCGGTCAGAGGGTACCGAGGCCTGGTAGAGCCGTTGTCACGCCACCCTCGTCTCAACTCAGACTAGTCCACGCTCGCATGCATGTTCGATCCCTCGATGGAGTGAAGCGCACGTCACGTTCCCTTCCAGGCATGAACCATTTAGGCTCCGGGCACGTCCTCTTGAACAACCGGCAAGCCAGCCGGAGAGGATCCGACCTGACAGACAGCGCGAAACCGTAAGACACGTAAGAGACGCAATACGGCACATTCGCCGCCAACCGGCAACGGACAGCCTCCTCGGAAGAAATTTCGAGGAAAAGCCACGAGCGGGAACGTTTTCGGCCTGGTTGGATGTTGACCCTGGTACGACAGCTCGTCGAGCTAGAGAAGAGGCGACGTGACTACTGTTCTGACCCCCGCGAGCCCCCTGACGGCCGCTGATCGCTGCGACCGCTGCGGCGCCCAGGCATACCTGCGCGTCGTCCTGTTGAGCGGCGGTGAACTGCTCTTCTGCGCCCACCACGGTCGCAAGTTCGAGCCGGAACTCAAGAAGATCGCCGCTGAGATACAGGACGAGACGGAGCGTCTGACCGCCGTTCCCGAGAGCACCACCGAAGAGGAACGCTGACACCTCGCATCCACGACGAGCCAGCTCCGGCACACCAGGCCGGTGAACGGGCGGCCGCCCCAGCCGACAGGCAGGGACGGCCGCCCGCTCTCGTTGCGGCGTCACAGAGGCACTGACAGCCCCTCTGGGGCGCCCTGAGCCGCCCGGTGCGGCCCGGGCAGGGGGGCAGGGCGAGCGGCCCCTCAGCGGCCACGCATCACCTTGGCGGCTTCTGAGGCCCGCGTATAGACACCGGGGTCACCGGGGCGCCCGCAGCCGCTCCCCCAGGACACGAGCCCGATGAGCCGCCCGCGGGCGACCAGCGGCCCGCCGCTGTCCCCCTGGCAGGCGTCTCGCCCGCCTTCCATCACGCCGGCGCACACCATGGTCCGCGCGATGTACTTCCCCTCGGCACTGCCCGGATACGCCTTCTCACACACGGCATCGGCCAGGACCCCCACGTCCGCCGCGTGCAGCGTGCGGGCGTAGTCACCCGATCCCGTCGTGTCCCCCCAGCCGTACACGGCAGCGTCCGTGCCCGGCTGGTAGGCGGGGTCCCCCGCAGCCGCCACGGGGATCGTGTACTTCTCGGGCAGCGGCTCGGCCAGCGTCAGTACCGCCACGTCGCCTGAGTTCGTGTAGCTGTCGTACTCCGGGTCGACCCGGACGCTACGCACCGCGATCTCCGACCCCTCTTTCGTTCCGAGATCGCCACGGCCGGCGATCACCTTGAGGTCCGCCACCTTGTCGACGGCCACCCCGAGCACCGTCTCGCTCACGCAGTGGGCCGCCGTCAGGACCGTCGAGCGCCCTACGGCCGCGCCGCCGCAGTACTGCCCCGCACGCGCGTCGCCGAATCGGGCACGACTGGACAGCGCCACCGCCCATGGACTGTCGGACACGTTGACCGGGTGGCCGCCGACGACCACGCTGTCGGCCGCGACGGGCACCGGGGAAGCCAGCGGCAGGACGGCGCCGGCCGCCAGGGCCATCACCGCGGTCCACGCTCGGGCGAAGGGACGACGCATGCGAGCTCCTCACTCTGGGGTTGCGATCGCGTACCCAGAGTGATCCAGTATGGCTCACCGCGCACCCGCGCACGCGAAAGGCCCGAAGCCGCGTACTGCGGACTTCGGGCCTTTCGTGGAGTGCTCCCCCGACCGGCGGCGCCTAGTCGAGGTAGTCGCGCAGGACCTGCGAGCGCGACGGGTGGCGCAGCTTCGACATCGTCTTCGACTCGATCTGGCGGATGCGCTCACGCGTCACTCCGTAGACCTTGCCGATCTCGTCGAGGGTCTTGGGCTGGCCGTCCGTGAGGCCGAAGCGCATGGAGACCACGCCCGCCTCGCGCTCGGACAGGGTGTCAAGGACGGAGTGCAGCTGCTCCTGGAGGAGCGTGAAGCTGACCGCGTCGGCCGGCACGACCGCTTCGGAGTCCTCGATGAGGTCACCGAACTCGCTGTCGCCGTCCTCACCCAGAGGGGTGTGGAGGGAGATCGGCTCGCGGCCGTACTTCTGGACCTCGATGACCTTCTCCGGGGTCATGTCGAGTTCCTTGGCCAGCTCCTCCGGGGTGGGCTCACGGCCCAGGTCCTGGAGCATCTGGCGCTGGACACGGGCCAGCTTGTTGATGACCTCGACCATGTGCACCGGGATACGGATGGTGCGGGCCTGGTCGGCCATGGCGCGGGTGATCGCCTGCCGGATCCACCAGGTGGCGTACGTGGAGAACTTGTAGCCCTTGGTGTAGTCGAACTTCTCGACCGCGCGGATCAGACCGAGGTTGCCCTCCTGGATGAGGTCCAGGAAGAGCATGCCGCGGCCGGTGTAGCGCTTGGCCAGGGAGACCACGAGGCGGAGGTTGGCCTCCAGGAGGTGGTTCTTGGCGCGGCGGCCATCCTCGGCGATGATCTCCAGCTCGCGCTTGAGCTTCGGTGCGAGCTTGTCGGCGTTGGCCAGCTTGTCCTCGGCGAACAGGCCGGCCTCGATACGCTTGGCGAGCTCGACCTCCTGCTCCGCGTTGAGGAGCGGGACCTTGCCGATCTGCTTCAGGTAGTCCTTGACGGGGTCGGCGGTGGCGCCGGCCGCGGCGACCTGCTGGGCCGGTGCGTCGTCCTCGTCCTCGTCGGACAGCACGAAGCCCTGAGCGCCCTCCTCGGCCGGCTCGCCCTCACCGGGCTTGGCGGCGGGCGTCTCCTCGGTGGCCTCTTCGTCCAGGAGCTCGTCGGCGTCCTTCTTGGCGGCGGTCTTCTTGGCCGCCGTCTTCTTGACAGCGGTCTTCTTGGCGACGGCCTTCTTGGCCGTCGTCTTCTTGGCGGCGACCTTCTTCGCGGGTCCGTCCTCGGCGAGGCCGTCCGCGGTCGGCGCCTCAGTGGCGGCGGTGGCGGTGGGCTTCACCGTGGCGGCCTTGGCCGCGACCGTCCTGGTCGCGGTGCGCTTGGCCGGACTCTTCGCTGCGACGCTCTTGCGGGGGCGCTTGGGCTCCGCGGCACTGACCATCAGCGTCACACCCTCTTCCTCGAGGATCTGGTTGAGGCTGCGCAGAACGTTCTTCCACTGAGTGGCCGGAATCTGGTCAGCTTCGAAGGCACGACGCACGTCATCGCCGGCGATCTGCCCATCAGCCTTTCCCCGCTCGATGAGCGCCATGACAGAGACGGATTCGGCGATCTCCGGCGGGAGCGTACGGGATGTGCTGGCCGACACGAACAACCTCTCGGAACGTTGGAAAACGGCTTCCGGCCCCGTCCATTGTGGACCGGAGCCGACGACCGGCGGCAGGGGATTGGGCCGACGGCGCGGGCGGGGCCGGGGAGCTGCACAGCGCCGCGAACGACGTCTGTATTCCTTCCTCGGCTATCACCTCTTAGGTCATCGCGCTGTTCCTTGGAGCGTTACGCCCAATCTACGTGGCCCGAGTCACACCCCGTAAGTACTCAAAAGCTTCCATACACGGTCATACGCGACCTATAGACATGCACGAATGATCCCCCGATGCCCGGTGCGGAAACCCCCCACGAGCGTGTCGCCGGACCCCGCGGGCCCTGGAGAGCCCGTGGAGGTCCGGCGACACGAGGAGCGGCGACGGAGGCCGTCGACGGCGTAGGGATCGACGTACGCGATGACTCAGCACCGCCGCGAGGCGCGCGCACGACCGCGGCGTCGGCGTGGCCGCGCGGTCAGTGCTCGCGCGGGGCGGGCACGACGCGCTCCACCTCGGGGTGGACGGTGAGCAGCTGCCGCATGGCGGCCTCGGCGCCGGCTCCGTCGCCCGCCGCGAGGGCGTCGACGACCCGGGAGTGGTGCACCAGGGAGGCCTCGGTGGGGCGGTCACAGCCGGTGACCGGCCCGCCCGAAACCTGGAGGGCGGCCGAGACGATGCCGGAGAGGTGTTCAAGCATGCGGTTGCCCGCGATCTGGATGAGCAGCGAGTGGAACTCCGCGTCGGCGCGGGAGAAGGTGATCACGTCGCCCTGGGCCAGCGCGTGCCCCATGATCTCCACCATGTCGGCGAGCCGCTGCTGCACCTCCTCGCGGCCGTGCCCGGCGGCGAGGCGGGCGGCCAGCGGCTCGATCATCCAGCGCAGCTCACCGAGCTCGCGCCGCTGGTCATCGCGCTGTGGCCCGAAGGCCCGCCACTCGATGATGTCCGGATCGAGCAGATTCCAGTCACTGACGGGCCGCACGCGCGTGCCGACGTTGGGCCGGGCGCTGACCAGGCCCTTGGCCTCGAGCACGCGCAGGGACTCACGGACGACGGTGCGGGAGACCTCGAAGCGCTGGCCGATCTCCTCGGGAACGAGTGGGCGGTCGGCGCCGAGGTCACCGGAGACGATCATCTGGCCCAGCTGCTGGACGAGTTGGCCGTGCAGGCCGCGGCCGCGGTTCCCGGCGGAGCGCCGGCCCACCCGTCCCAGGTCCTGGTCGGGGCCGTCCCATACGGGCGCGCCGACGCGATCGCCGCCGGGCGTCTCGGCGTAGGGGTATCGGTCGAGGTCACCCGGGCCGGCGAGACCGGAGTCGGCGGAGCGGGCGGTGGTCATCATGGTGTGCGCAAGGGTACTCACGGATCAGTTGTCGGCTCTGCATCCAACTCCCTTGAGGTCTTTGGTGAAAAGCACACGAAAGGGTGATCGCCTACCTCGCCGCAATTGACGCCTTATCAGCAAGAAACGGACGCTGTCCGGGGAATTGCCTACAACCCAGTTCCGGAGGGCGGCGGGCGGTCGTCACCGGACCCTCGTACGCATCGCCGTGAGCAGATATGCGCAGAGCAGAGCGGCCAGGGACAACGTCAGCGCACCGCCCACAGGTTGAGCGATCATGCGTACTCCCGCCGCCAGATACCGCTCGGCACCGAACGGCCACTGCACCAGAGCGATGTCCCGCAGCCGCCCCGGGAGCCCCGCCGCCGATCGAACGGACGGCCCCTCAACGGCCTTCTGTACGAGCGGTACGACGACGATCGGCACCGCGAGCACGGCGGCGAGCCCGGCGGCGGTGGACCGGAAGACGCCTGCGGCCAGCACTCCGGCCCAGGCGCACCCCGTGACCAGGGCCGTCCAACTGGCGCCCAGCGACGGCCAGTCCACGGGAACTTTCGTGAGTTCTTCTCCGTATACAAGGTGGAGCAGCATGGCGTCGGAGACCACCGCGAGGGCGCCGAGGAGCAGCGCCGTGGCGGCCGCGACGAGCAGTTTGGCGCCGAGCAGCCCGAGGCGACGCGGCACTGTGCCCCGGTCCGCGGCGAGTGCGGGATGGCGGAACTCGTCACCGAAGGCGAGGGCTCCGAGGAGACCCGCCCCGAGAGCCGCGGGCGGTAGGGGGAGCTGGCCTGGCCAGGCGGCGAGGAGGCGCGACTGCGACGTATGGCCGGAGCGTGCCAGGAAGACGCAGATGACGGCGGAGGCGGCGAGGACGAGGGCCAGGGTGAGGTAGCCGGTGCCGACACCTGTCAGGCGGCGCAGTTCGTAGCGCAGGGGACGCAAGGGGCTTCGGCTGGGGCACACAGTGATGGGCGGCGGCAGGCCGGGCAGCGCACCCCGGGTTGCGGGTGGGCCCGAAGAGAGGGCGGCCGGGCGCGCGGCGGCGCCTTCGAGCGGCACGGTGTCGTGGGTTTCGAGCGGGGCCAGGGGGACGAGGTCGGCCATGGAGGCCGTCAGCTCCGGCTCTTCCGCCTCCTCTTCACCGAGGGCTTCGGCCGAGAGCGGGGCGGAGTCCCCGGCCGAGGCGGGGGCCGGGATCGAGGTCGGCGCAGAGTTCGGAGCCGCATTCGGAGTGGAAGCCGACGTCGAAGTCGGGGCCACGATGGCGAGGGGGGCGGAGGTGGAAGCACCGTCCGGTCGAGGTTTGGCCGACGCCTCGGACAAGGTCGCCGGAACCGGTGGCGCCACGGGCGCGGACTGGTTCAGCGGCCCCGCATCGCCGAGCTCGTCGGCGAGTTGGTGGACGAGGATGCCGTGCCGGTACGCGGTCTCGCCCACGTCGGCGCAGTTGCTGCCGTACACGGAGAGCCTGGTGCCGTCCTCCTTGACCACCTCGATGGAGTGGTGCCGCGCACGTGCCTCTTTGACGAGGAGAGCGGCGAGGCGTGCGGCGTGCGGGCTCCGGACGGCGACGCGGGGGCGGAGCCTGGTCCGCGCGAAGTCCGTGGCCTCCTGGTCGGCGACGAGTCGCCCCGCCTCCAGTGTGACGACGCGGTCGGCGGCGCGGGCGGCCTCCTTGGGGTCGTCGGTGGTGAACAGGACCGTGCCGCCCTGACTGGCGTGGGCGCGCATGATTCCGTGCAGCCAGGCGCCTTCCCGGGCCGAGAGGCCGTCCCCCGGCCCGTCGAGGAGGAGGGTGTGCGGGTCGGCGAGCAGCGCGCAGGCCAGTCCCAGGCGGCGGTCCATGCCGCGCGAGAGAGTGCCGAGGCGCTGGTCCCGCAGGCTGACGAGTCCGACGACCTCCAGGACGTCGTCGGCACGTTGGACGGGCACTCCTGCGGCCGCGCACAGCATGCGCAGATGGCCGCGGACCGAACGTGCCGGGTGCCCGGGAACATCGCCCAGGAGAGCGCCCACCTCACGGGCCGGGTGGGCGATGCGGTGCAGGGGGCGGCCTCTGAAGTACGTGATGCCGCGGCCCTGTTGAAGTTCGAGCATCAGCCGCAGCACCGTGGTCGTCTCGGTGGTGTCGGCGCCGAGCAGCGCCGTGACACGGCCGTTTCGCGCCTCGAAGGAGACGTCGTCCACGGCGGGCGGGAGCTCCTGGCGGGGGTTGCTGGTCAGTCCGATGGCCTGGATCATCGCTTCTCTCGCAGGATGTGCGACCGCGCGGCGGCCGGGACCCGTCCGCCGGATCGGGGACGGACGAGCCCCGTGGGTACTGCAGCAACATAACGCGACATTTACGGCTTTTCGGTCATGGCATGGCCGCGGCGGCCCGGCCCGGCCCGCCGATGTCCACCGAACACCACGGCCGGGCTGGCGCGGCAGGTGGCAGGGGGCAGTCGGCAGGGGGCGCGGCCGTGACAGGTCCTCAGACTTCGGGGCGCAGCATCGGCGGGTTGAGAAGCGTCGCGCCGCCCGCGCGGAAGAGCTGGGCGGGGCGACCGCCCTGCCGGGTGGTCGTCCCGCCGGTGGGCACGAGGAAGCCGGGGGTGCCCGTGACCTTGCGATGGAAGTTGCGTGGGTCGAGGACGACACCCCAGACGGCCTCGTAGACCCGTCGCAGCTCGCCGACGGTGAACTCCGGCGGGCAGAAGGCCGTCGCCAGCGAGGAGTACTCGATCTTGGAGCGGGCGCGCTCCACACCGTCCGCGAGGATCTGCGCGTGATCGAAGGCCAGCGGAGCCGCCTGCTCGCCCTCGCGGCCGTAGCCCCCTTGTTTGAGCAGGGCCTCGACCGGTGCCCAGCGCGCGCTGCGGGCGTCGCCGCCGGGCCGGGGCGCGGGCAGGTCGGGGGCGAGCGCGAGGTGGGCGACGCTGACGACGCGCATGCGCGGATCGCGCTTGGGGCCGCCGTACGTGGCGAGCTGTTCGAGGTGCGCTCCGTTGACCTGGGCCGGCGCGTCTGGCTCGTGGGCGCACAGGCCCGTTTCCTCGATCAGCTCACGCGCCGCCGCCGCCGAGAGGTCCTCGTCGACACGTACGAAACCTCCGGGAAGCGCCCAACGCCCCTGAAACGGCTGCTCACCACGCCGCACGGCCAGCGCGCAGAGCGCGTGACGGCGCACGGTCAGCACGACCAGGTCGACGGTGACTGCGAAAGGCGGGAAGGCCGACGGGTCGTAGGGCGACATGCCGCGATCATAGTCGTCTGCCTGACGATAAACACCTCCTTCGCCTATTGCTTCCGGTTCTCGGCTCAGCGGATTCCTGCCCGACACCGCACCAAAGCGATACCGCACCCAGAGGAGGGGCATGCCGGAGCCGACGTGAGCTGGCGGTGTCGGCTGTGGTCCGTGCGTGATGCGGCTGTGGCCGAGCGCCCTGTCCGCCCGTCCGTTGCTCGGGGCAGCCGTCACACACCCAGTTGCAGTCCGTCGGCCGCCTCCTCGACCATCGCGAGGCCTAGCCGACTCACGCGTACGGAGAACGGGGCCCCCGCGACGCTCAGCGCGCTCAGCCCCAGCTCTCCCAGCGGGGCGCTGCGGACCGGACTCAACTTCACCGTTCCGCTCGGCGCGTCGGGCCGGATTCCGGCGAGCGCCACGAGGACGTGCACCCCGGCGGCCGCGGCGGTGGCCGCGGGCCGGCAGGCGGCCGGATGCGGCAGCGGCGCTCCGCCCACCGTGCGCTGCTCCCCCGCGTACATCTCGGGCAGCCGGTGGTCGAAGAACTCGGCCGCGGACAACATGCCGCGCAGCAGCGAGCTCGCCTCCTTCTCATATCCCGCCGCCGCCAGTCCCGCGACGGCGACCGCCGTCTCCTGTACACGGACCGAACCGCCCCGGTGCCCGAAGGCGTTGTACGCGGTCTCCTTGGCGCCCAGGCTGCGCAGTCCCCAGCCCGAGTCCATGGCGGGCCCTCCGAGCAACCGGGCCAGCTGCTCGGTCCTGACCTTGTCGAGCAGGCCCGGGGCGAGCGTGCCCGACCCGAGCAGGCCGGTGTCCAAGAGGTGGGCCGCTCCACCGGTGAGGTGCGGAACGAGCCGTCCGTCCGGCAGGCGGGCGGCGGCAGGTCTGCCGCCCGCCCGGTCCTCCACCCAGAACTCCTCCCGGAACGCCGACCGCAGCCGTGCCGCCCACTGCCGAAGACCGGTGGCGTCCGCGCGGCCGTGTGCGTCGAGCAGGTCGGCCCCGAGCAGCGCGGCCCGGTGCGCATGGGCCTGGACCTCGCCGCGCGCGAGTCCTCCCGGGCGGGCGCCCCGGGGTGCGGAGCCGGTCTGGTGCGAGGGGCCGACCTGGCGCGCGGGGCCGGTCTGAGGTGCGCCCGGGTAGGTGTCGGGCAGGAACACTCCGTCGCCGACTGCGGCTCGCAGCCACCTCAGGCATCGCTCCGCCGCGGGCAGCAGTTCCTCGACTTCCTGTGCGGGGAGCCCCCAACGCCACGCTTCCGCGAGGAGCACCGGGAAGAGCAGGGTCGCTTCGGTCCCCGTACAGCCGGGCGGCAGGTGGGGGCCCGCGTCCCGCAACGGTCCCGGGATCATGCCCGAACGGTGTCCGGGGCCGGTGAGCTGGCTGCGGGCCAGGGTACGCAGCGTTCCCGCGGCGAGCCGCGTGCCCAAAGGCAGTGCCATCCGGGCGGCGGCCAGCGCCTCGGCCGGTGCGAGTCCGCAACGCCACGGGGCCCCCGCCGCCGGGTACACGTCGGTCGGGTGCTCGCTGTCGCGCAGCAGCAACGCCTGCAGATCCTCGACGGATCGGTCGAGGAGCGGCTGGACCCCGGGGTCGTCGCCGACCGCCCGGGCCCCGGCGAGGGACCGCGTCCCGCCGTACCCCGCCGCCCGGACCGGACCGGCACCGTCGGCTCGCACCCGCAGCTCCAGGCTCCGGGAGCCGCCCGGCGGCAGGTCCACCTCCCAGCGCAGCAGTCCCGCCGAGGCCATGGCGTCGTCGGGCGCGGGGTCGGCCGTGACCACGCAATGAGCCGTGGCCGAGGACCACCGCAGGCCGGAGTCGTACACGCTGGCGGCCAGTTCGGGGCCGACCCGGCCCGAAGCGACCGCGCCCACCTCGGCGAGGTCCGTGCCGAGCGAGACCTCGACGGGCAGCCGGAGAGGGCGCCCGGCCGCGCTGTGCAGGGTGATCCGCTCCGTACCGTCCGCGTGGCGGAGCCGTTCGACGGTGACCTCCGGGTCGGGGCCGCGGTCCGTCGGCAGGCGCAGCGTCGCGACGAACCGGGCGCTGTCCGAGGACAGCATGCGGGCCTGCACGGCGACCGGTTCGCGCCCCGCCACGCGCAGCTGACAGCGGGAGAGGGTCCGGCGTCCCGCACGGAAGAACCCCTCCAGCCCTCGGCCGGTCAACTGCCCCTGGTCCGTTGAGATCGCCAGGGCCGGCAGGGCGACGCAGATCAGCAGGGCGTGCGCGGGCGGGAGTTCGGCGGGGCGGCGCGGTACCGGAGCGGGGGCCCGGGCCGGGCCGCCGGGCAGGGGCGAGCGGGCCTGCACGGTCCGCTGGGGCCCCTCTCTGTCGGAGACGGAAGACGGAGCGGGAAGAGACATGAGGCAGCTTCTTCTGCGTTGTCTGCGCTACGGGAGGTCGGAGGAGGTACGGCGGCGCGACCCGGCTGCAGGTACCGCCACTCAGGTGAACGGGCCGACCCCGCTCCGGGTCACGCCCGCACGCCGGGAAGCCGCCCATGTGGCCCCTGTCGTGGCTCCAGATGGGGCCATGGGGGTGGGTGTGGGGGTGGTTATGGGTGTGGGGGTGGTTATGGGTGTGGGGGTGGCCGGGGCTACTTAAGACTTGATCGTGGCCTTGGTCGTGGGATCGGCCGTGGGCTTGGTCGTGCGTTTCGTCGTGGGATCGGTCATCGGCGTGATCGTGGACTTGGGCTTGGGCGTGGGCTTGGGCGTGGGCTTGGGCCGGGGTTCGACTCCGGCGGCGGCTGCGGTCTCTCAGGCGTGCCGCGCCCGCCCGCAGCCGCGGTGTCCATGCGCTCCACCACCGGGGCCGAGGACTCATCGGTCGTCCCGCGCACTGCGCCGGATGGTGCGGCGGCGGTTCCGCGGTCCCGTGCCCGGGCCGCCGGAGGTCCGCCCGCCTCCGAAGGTCTGGGGGCCTGCGGAAGCCCGGGGCCGACGAGCCTCGTCACCCGCCGTGCGCGACGACCGACGCCGGCGGCGCCGGGTGGCTCCGCCTTCCGACGCCTCGAGGGAGTCACACGCACCGGCATCTGGCGCCCCGGCGCCCTCGCGGGCGTCGCGCTCCCTTCGCAGGCAGCGGCGGATCGCCTCCGGATCCACCTCTTCGTTGCAGGCCTGGTGGAGGAGCAGGGCGAAGGCGTATCCGGAGTCGGCGCGCAGCGCCATGTCCAGGGCCTCCTGCCCTTCCGTGGGATCGCCGAGGGACCAGGCGACCCAGCCGGCCAGGGACAGCGGCGCCGCCGCGTGCTCCGCGTACGCGCCGACGCAGCGCCGGGCCAGGGACCTCCAGAGCCGCAGCGCGGGCGGTGCCTCGGCGCCCTCCATCCATTCGGCCGCGCGGTCGCGGGTCGTCCGGACCTGCAGCCCGAGGATCAGTGCGGCCGCTTCGTCGTGCGCGATCAACTCGTCGTCCCTGTTGTCCGCGTCGAGTGTGTCGGCTGCCGGGGGTGCGGCGGCCAGGCGGGCGATGATCCGACGGGCCAGATCCAGCGTCTCGGCCGCCACACCCTCCTGCCCCTGATCCTCATGGCCTTGCTCGGCGTCGCCCAGGGACTCGTCGCCCTGGACCACCTCGTCCAGCATCCTGGGGATGAGCGTGAGACCGGCCGCGTCGAGCGCGCGCTCCTGGTCGGCGGCCGCAGCGGTCTCCCAGGGAGTGAGGCGTCCCCTGATCTCGCCTTGCGTGAGATCCGCCCGTACCCCCATATAGGTCGCCGCGGCGGCCAGGACAGAAGTGCCGGGCCTGAGGAGGGGCATGCCTCCCGGCGGACAGCACCGGGTGTCCGGGCAGCAGTAGGTCCAGAGACGGTTTCCCGAGATGCACACGACTTCGAGCACCGGGACCTCCAGCCGGCCGCACGCGGTGCGCAGTACCTGGGCCAGTGGCCTCAGGCGCTCCCTCACCTGCTGCCCGGACTCCGCGCCAACGGGCTCCTGGCACAGGAACGCCACGACGCCGTCCGGCCGCTCCCCCCTCCTCTCACAGCCACCCACCAGGCATTGGGCCAGCTGCTCCGCGACGCACGGCCAGTCCTCCGCGCGCTCGGGAACTCCGAGGCGCACACGGCCGCCGAACCGTCCCTGGTCGCCGTGGAGAGCGATGAGCACGATGCTCTTCTCGGGCTTGAAGCCGAGCAAATACGGCAGGGCGTCGGCCAGTTCGGCCGGAGTGCGCAGAGTGACCACCGGCTCGTCGAACGAACTCCTTGGCCGGGTCGAGCCGTTGGGGTCGATCGGGTCGGCTGCTTCGCTGTGGTTCTTCGTCATGCGCCGACTCTCCCGCGGATCGCCGCACTCCGGTTGACCCTGTGGATAACCCCGGTCAGGGGCACGCCAAGGGTTATCCACAGCTGGAGGGCGGGGGTCGCCTTCCCGCCCCGCCGGGGCGCACAGTTGGGGTCTCGGCCACCCTCGCCGCGTCCAGCAGCCCTCACCCAGCTCCGTCAGCACCCAGCTCCGTCAGCCTCCACCGGCAATCGCCGCTTCCCACCGGTCTCCACCGGCCTCACACCGGATCGGCGACCCTCGATTAGGTTAGGCTAAGCTAAGTACAACTTCGCAGGTCGGAACCTCCACCACGAGAGACGGAGACCATGACAGTACGGGCCGCGGTGGCCGGAGCGAGTGGCTATGCCGGTGGGGAGATTCTCCGCCTGCTGCTTTCGCATCCGGAGGTCGAGATCGGCGCGGTGACCGCGCACAGCAGCGTGGGGCAGAGGCTCGGGGAGGTACAGCCGCACCTGACCGCCCTCGCGGACCGGACGCTGACAGAGACGTCGGTGGCGAGCCTGCGCGGCCATGACGTGGTGTTCCTCGCGCTGCCGCACGGCCAGTCCGCGCAACTGGCACGGCAGTTGGAGGACGACACGCTCGTCGTGGACTGCGGGGCGGATTTCCGGTTGCGTGGGGCGGCCGACTGGGAGCGTTTCTACGGCACTGCGCACGCCGGGACGTGGCCCTATGGGCTGCCCGAACTCCCGGGCGCGCGGGAAGAGTTGCGGGACGCGCGCCGCATCGCCGTACCGGGCTGTTACCCGACAGCCGTCACCCTGGCGCTGTACCCGGCCTTCCTGGCGCGGCTGGTGGAGCCGGAGGCCGTCGTCGTCGCGGCCAGCGGTGCGTCGGGAGCGGGCCGGGTGGCCAAGCCCCATCTGGTCGGCTCCGAGGTGATGGGGTCGATGGCACCGTACGGGGTCGGCGGCGGCCATCGGCACACACCGGAGCTGACGCAGAATCTCTCCCAGGTCGCCGGTGAGCGCGTGACCGTGTCGTTCACGCCGACCCTGGCCCCCATGCCCCGGGGCATCCTCGCCACCTGTTCGGCGCGCCTGCGCCCCGGTCCGACGGCCCGCACCGTGGAGGACGACGTACGCGCCGTGTACGAGACCGCCTACGCCGACGAACCGTTCGTACACCTGTTGCCGCCGGGTACGTGGCCGTCCACGGCCGCCGTGGTCGGGTCCAACGCCGTCCGTGTACAGGTGGCCGTGGACGCGGCCGCTCGCCGGCTCGTCTGCGTCAGTGCGATCGACAACCTGACCAAGGGCACCGCCGGTGGCGCGGTACAGAGCATGAACATCGCCCTCGGTCTGCCCGAGACGATGGGTCTGCCCATGAATGGAGTGGCTCCGTGAGTGTGACCGCGGCCCGGGGATTCCTCGCGAGCGGAGTGTCCGCGGGGATCAAGGAGTCCGGTGATCCCGACCTGGCGCTTGTGGTGAACCAGGGGCCTTCGAACGCGGCGGCCGCCGTGTTCACCTCGAACCGCGTACAGGCCGCGCCCGTGCGCTGGTCCCGGCGAACGGTGGCCGACGGCACGCTGTCCGCGGTCGTCCTCAACTCCGGCGGGGCCAACGCCTGTACCGGCCCCAAGGGCGAGGCCGACACCCGGACGACAGCCGAGTGCGCGGCGCGGGCGCTCGGCACCGAGACCGGCCGGGTCGCCGTGTGCTCCACCGGACTCATCGGCGTCCCGCTGCCCATGGACCGGGTGACGGCGGGCATCCACGCCGCCGCTGCACGGCTGTCGGACGACGGCGGCGAGGATGCGGCCGTGGCCATCAAGACCACCGACTCGGTGCACAAGACGGCTGTGTCGTCCGGGCCCGGCTGGACCGTGGGCGGGATGGCGAAGGGGGCGGGCATGCTCGCCCCCGGTCTCGCGACCATGCTGGTGGTGCTCACCACGGACGCCGACGTGAGCGCGCCCGAGCTCGACGCCACCCTGAGAGAAGCGGTGCGCACCACCTTCGACCGGGTCGACTCGGACGGTTGCATGTCCACCAACGACACCGTGCTGCTGCTCGCGTCGGGTGCTTCGGGGGTACGGCCGGACCCGGCCGCGTTCACGGAGGCCGTGCACGGAGTGTGCCTCGACCTGGCGCACCGGCTCATCGCGGACGCGGAGGGCGCTTCGAAGGAGATCGAGGTGCGGGTGATCGGTGCGGCATCGGAGCGGGATGCCGTGGAGGTGGGCCGGTCGGTGGCCCGGAACAACCTCCTCAAGTGCGCCCTGCACGGCGAGGATCCGAACTGGGGGCGAGTCCTGTCGGCGGTCGGCACGACCTCCGCCGCCTTCGACCCGGACCGCTTGGACGTGGCGATCAACGGCGTCCTGGTGTGCCGTGACGGGGCGGCCGGTGAGGACCGGGACAAGGTTGACCTGTCGAGGCGTCAGGTGGCGGTCATCGTGGATCTGCGCTCCGGAGAGGCCGCGGCGACGATCTGGACGAACGATCTCACCGCGGCGTACGTCCACGAGAACAGCGCCTACAGCTCGTGAACGGGGGGAGGGCAGAGATGCGAACGGTGGTCGGGGAGCTTGGAGACGGGCACGCGCGCGTGGACCTGGATACGGGAGCCGGGACGGGAGCCAGGGCCGGGGTGAAAGCGGACGAGGGCGGTGGCGCGGTCGCGGACCCGTCCACCGGGGCGTTCCTGCGCTCGGAGGAGGTGCCTGAGGGGCTCCGGGGAAGCGTGGTCGTCGTCAAGTTCGGTGGCCATGCCATGGTGGACGCGGGCCTGCAACGGACGTTTGCCCGGGACGTGGTGGAGCTGTGGCGAGCGGGCCTGCGCCCCGTCGTCGTACACGGAGGCGGCCCGCAGATCAGCGCGATGCTCGACCGCCTCGCCCTGGAGACCCGTTTCGAGGCGGGCCTGCGCGTGACCACTCCGGAGACCATGGAAGTGGTCCGCATGGTGCTGTCCGGCCGGGTCCAGCGGGAGTTGGTGGGCCACATCAACGCGCACGGGCCCTTCGCCGTCGGGATGACGGGCGAGGACGCGCACACGATGACGGCCGTGCGGCGGTCGGCCTGGGTGGACGGCAGGCCGGTGGACATCGGTCTCGTCGGCGAGGTCGTGGACGTGAACCCCACCATGGTGCGCACGCTTCTGGAGCAGGGGCACATACCGGTGGTCTCCCCCGTGGCCCGCGGCGAGGAAGGCGAGGTCTACAACGTCAACGCCGATCTCGCGGCGTCCGCCTTGGCCGTGGCCCTCGGCGCCGAACGCCTGGTGATGCTCACCGATGTGGCGGGCCTGTACGCGGACTGGCCGCACAGCACCGAGGTGATCGAGCACCTGACCGCCGACGCGCTGGACGCGATGCTGCCGGGTCTGGCGAGCGGGATGCTGCCGAAGATGGAGGGCTGTCTGCGGGCCGTACGCGGTGGGGTGGGCAAGGCACACGTGGTCGACGGACGCGTGCCGCATGCGGTGCTGCGAGGGCTCCTGGACGAGGTCGGTCCCGGCACGACGGTGGTCCCTTCCGAGAGCGAGCCCGGCGTCGCCGACAGTGTCGAGGGCCCGGCTACCCCCACGGCCGACCCGGACACCGACCCCGGCCCTGGTCCCGACCCCGACCCCGACCCCGAGGGCGCCGGACGCGACGCCACTCCTCTGGTTCCGGGCAGCCGCTCGGAGCACGACGCGTGCCCCGTCTGACGGGCACCCAAGGAACCGGAATCGCCGCCGCGCCTCCCGGCGTCTCGGTTTCGGAACATGGCTGATCGTTCATGACATGTTCTGGAAGCGGCAGCGCCTCCCCGGCGGGGGGAGGGGTGAGCAGCACTCGGGTGCCGGTTCGGTGCGGCAGGCGCCGACTCTGACCAGGACCCGACCCTGGGCCTGCCCCCGGCCCCGCCGTCGCCGTGGCAGCGGTCCTCGTCATCAGCACCGTCGTTCTCGCAGTGAACGCCAGCGGTGACGGTTCCAAGGACGAAGACAAAGACAAGGACAAGCACCGCTAGAGCGCCGGGCCCGTTCCGTCCTCGGCCCCGAACATCCCGTCGTCCGACCGGCCCGGTGAGAACGGTGGCAAGCCCAGTGGTCAGGGCGAACCCCATGGCAAGGAGACGCTCAACACAACGGAGACGCCGGGCGGGGGCAGCGGGAACGACCCCCGTTCCCCTCCCCCGCTCTTCACAGACCCAACGTCAGAATCCTCGCGTTGCGTCGCGGATCGAGTGAGGCCGCCCAGGAAGCGGGCGCCAGCCGCGTGGTCGTGGGCGCGAATCCGTACCGGAGGAACAGGTCGCCGCCTCCCGTAGTCGCCGTGAACAGCGCTTCGAGCGACTGGGCGTGTGCGACAGCCAGTACGGCGCGCAGGAGCCCGCCTCCCACGCCGCGGCCCTGCCGGTGCCCTGCCACGCAGAAGTTGTACAGAACGCCCACGGGCCCGCGGCCCTCCCCCGGCGCGGCCGGGTACACACGCAGACCGACGCAGCCGTCGAGCGGCGCACCGGGTGTGTCCGCCACGAGGAAGTCGGCGGCCTGGGCGGCGTACAGCGAGGCCGGGCGTTCCCGTAGCGCCCCCGAGCGTACGAACGGCCGGGAGAGGGCGGCGAGTGCGGCGGCGTCCTCCTTGCGTGCGGCGCGTACGTGGGGCGTACGCGTGGGGAGCGCGTGCGGCAGCGGGGCAGGGCGCGGCGTAGCCGTGATCAAGGCTTACCTTCCTCGGTTCCACGTCGAAGGACGGCTCGTCACGTCGCCGCGTCACTTCCCGACGACCAAGCAAAGTAAGGCTAGCCTTACCTAAATAGAGGCGTCCAGTCGGGGTCGACCCACGGGCAGCGAAGCGCCCCGACGCTGCTCGTTTTGGGAAGGGCGAGGAAAACGCCACGCACTCATCACGCGGCAACAAGAAAGGCAAGAGGGAAGTACTCACCTCTTGCCACTCTCAACTTATAGCGCACCGGGGGGCTTGCGGCAAGGCCCCGGTCCTGGCGCACAATCGCTGGCCTCGGATCGGAGATGATGACGTGAACCCCTTGGCCACCAGCGCTTTCCACCTTGCCGACAACCTCTCGCACAAGGCCGACCCGGCGCTGATCGCCGCGGACGACCGGCACTTCGCGGCCATCGCGGAGAGCCTCGACCAGACCATCGCCGAACTCTCCGGCCGTCTCGACGACTTGCGCAAGGCGCCGGGTGGCATCGGCCGGGAGGCGATGGACCGGGACTCGGAGATCCACCGGCTGAGCGGGCGCCTGCGCGCACTGCGCCGCTTCGGCCTCGACCTGTGTCTGGGGCGCGTGGTCGCCGCGGACGACACCGAGCCCCTGTACATCGGGCGGCTCGGCCTCACCGACAGCGAGGGCCGCCGGCTCCTCGTCGACTGGCGCTCACCCGCCGCCGAACCGTTCTTCGCGGCGACCCACGCCAACCCGATGGGACTTGTGAGCCGCCGCAGATACCGCTGGGGCGGCGGTCGGATCAGCGACTACTGGGACGAGGTGTTCACCGCCGAGGGCCTCGAACACCACGCCGCGCTGGACGACCAGTCCGCCTTCATCGCCAGCCTCGGCGGCAACCGGTCGGCCCGGATGCGCGACGTGCTCGGCACCATCCAGGCCGACCAGGACGCCATCATCCGCGCGGGCTCGCGCGGCGCGCTCGTCGTGGACGGCGGCCCGGGCACGGGCAAGACCGTCGTCGCCCTGCACCGTTCCGCCTACCTCCTCTACTCCGACCCGCGCCTCGGCCACCGTCGCGGCGGCGTGCTCTTCGTCGGGCCGCACGAGCCCTACCTCGGTTACGTCGCCGACGTCCTGCCCAGCCTCGGCGAGGAGGGTGTGCAGACCTGCACGCTGCGGGACCTCGTCACCGAGGGCGCAGAGGCGGCCACCGAGGCCGACCCGGACGTGGCCCGGCTGAAATCGTCGGCGCGGATGGTGGGGGCGATCGAGAAGGCCGTCAGGTTCTACGAGGAGCCGCCCACCGACGCTCTGTCGGTCACGACGGCCTGGTCCGAGGTCCGGGTGAGCGCCGACGACTGGGCCGAGGCCTTCCGGGCGCCGGGTCCTGGCACCCCGCACAACGAGGCGCGCGAGCAGATCTGGGAGGAGCTGGCGACGATCCTGATGGACAAGCAGGGCATGGACGAGGAGGAGGACGGCATCTCGGCGGACGCCTACCTGCGGTCGCTGCGCCAGGACCGGGAACTGGTCACCACCCTCAACCGGGCCTGGCCGCTCATCGAGGCCGTCGACCTGGTCTCCGACCTGTGGACGGTCCCCGCGTATCTGCGGATGTGCGCACCCTGGCTGGACCGCGACGACGTGGCGAAGTTGCAGCGCAAGGAGGCACCGCAGGCCTGGACCGTGTCCGACCTGCCGCTGCTCGACGCGGCGCGGCAGCGGCTCGGCGACCCGGAGGCGGCGCGGCTGGAGCGCCGCCGGGCCGCCGCGGTCGCCGCCGAGCGCGAGCGCATGGCTCTCGTGATCGACGACATCGTCTCGGCCGCCGACTTCAACTCGGCGGGTGACGACAGCGAGGGCGCGGTGCGGATGCTGCGCGGGAAGGACCTCCAGGACAGCCTGATCGACGAGAGCGCCCTGCCCACCGCCGATCCGGACCGGCTCGCGGGGCCGTTCGCGCACATCGTCGTGGACGAGGCGCAGGAACTGACCGACGCGGAGTGGCAGATGCTGCTGCTGCGCTGCCCGTCGCGGAGCTTCACCATCGTCGGGGACCGCGCCCAGGCGCGGCACGGGTTCGCCGAATCGTGGGAGGAACGCCTGCGGCGGGCCGGGCTGGACCGGGTCGAGCTGGCATCCCTGAGCATCAACTACCGTACGCCGGAAGAGGTGATGGCGGAGGCGGAGCCGGTGATCCGGGCCGCGCTGCCGGACGCCAACGTGCCGACGTCGATCCGCAGCAGCGGCATCCCCGTCGTCCACGGGACGGTGGCGGAGCTGGACTCGGTCGTCGGCGGCTGGCTCGACGAGCACGCCGAGGGGGTGGCCTGCGTCATCGGCGATCCGACGTTCCGGGCGACGTCCCGGGTCCGGTCGCTGACGCCGGAGCTGGCCAAGGGGATGGAGTTCGACCTGGTCGTCCTCGTCGACCCGGAGGCGTTCGGCGAGGGCATCGAGGGAGCGGTCGACCGCTATGTCGCGATGACCCGGGCGACTCAGCGGCTCATCATTCTCACGAGCCGCTGATGATTGCGTACGGGGTGGTGAGCGGTCCCGGGTACGCGGGGGGTCCCGGGTACGCGGACGGTCCCGGGTACGCGGGCAGTCAGCTGTCCATGGACTCCGCGAGGGACCTGGGGCGCAGGTCGGTCCAGTTGGTCTCGACGTACTCCAGGCAGGCGTCCCGGGTGTTCTCGGCGAAGGCGATCGTCCACCCTCCGGGGACCTCGGCGAAGGACGGCCAGAGCGAGTGCTGCCCCTCGTCGTTCACCAGGACCACGAAACGGCCTTCGGGGTCGTCGAAGGGGTTGGTGCTCATGGGTCAGTGCCTCCTGCGGCGCGACGAGCGCTGAACGCGGGCCGGAACAGGGCCTGTTCAGACGGCGGTACGGGATGGAAGGGGAAGCCTTGATTAGGTTAGGCTCCCCTAATTATTGGGAGCTTAGCCTGTCCCCCTTCCCTCTCACAAGGAGACGTTCATGCACACGGAGAACGCCTCGGGCGCCTTCGCCGGGTACGGCCTGTCCGGCGAGCCCGGCACCGAAGCGTTCTGGGCGGGGGTGGTCCGGGGGCCGGTGTCGGTGCCGGTGTCGGTACGTGCTGATGGCGGCGGTGACGGCTGGGTCACCCTTTTCCTGTGGCGCCGACGCGGCGAGGCGGCGGGTGACGGGTCGTCGGTGAGCGTCGGCTTCGAGAGCTGGTCCCCGCCGGTGCCGTTGCGCCGGTGGGGCGACACGGACTGCTGGTACGCCGAGGTGCGCATGCCCGCGCGGTTGCGGGTGACCTACCAGTTCCTCGTGGACGACGCGGCGTACGCCGATCCGCTCAACCCCGTGGGCGCGGGCGGCGACCGGTCCATCGCCGCCACGCCGGACGCGCCGGCCCAGCCGCACTGGCCGCTCGTCGGCGCGGACGACATCCTGCCTCTTCCGCGTACGCGGATCCGCTGGGCCAGTGAGCGGCTCGGCGGGCGGCGCACGGTGCGGGTGCATCCGGTGGGCGGGGGCGGGCCGGTGGTGCTGCTGCTCGACGGGGACGACTGGCTGTATCTGCACCCGGCCATGGACGCGTTCGACGCGGCGTTCGCCGCCGGTGAGATGCCTGCGGTCACGCTCGTCTTCCTCCCGGCCAAGGACCGGGAGGCCGAGTTCACGTGCGAGCGTGCGCTGTGGGAGGCGGTGCGCGATGAGTTGCTGCCGTTGGTCGCGGAGTGCGGTGTGCCTGCCGATCTCGACCGGCTGGTGGTCGCGGGGCAGAGCCTCGGTGGGCTGAGCGCGGTGTACGCGGCGCTGGAGTTCCCGGAGCTGGTGTCCCGCGTCGCCTGCCAGTCGCCGTCGTTCTGGTGGTCGCGGGATGCGGTGGGCTCGGCGGACCCGATGGGCGGGGCGGTCGGGGGGGCGGTTGCGGCGCGTCTTCGGGAGCGGGGGTCTGCCGACCTGTCCGGCACGTCCGACCTGTCCGGCACGTCCGCCCCGTCGGCCCCGTCCGGTCCAGCCGGGGTGCCCGACCTGTCCGGGCTGCGGATCGCGTTCGATGTCGGGGAGCACGAGGGGGCGATGCTGCCGCATTGCGAGGTGGTCGAGGGGTTGATTGAGGGGGCGGGAGCGGTCGTGCGGGTTTCTCGGGCGGCGGCTGGGCATGATCGGGCTGGGTGGCGGGAGGGGCTGCTGAGGGATGTGGCGTGGGTTCTGCGTTAGCGCGTTGGCGGGGCGGGGCGGGGCTGTGGGCGGGTGCTCGGTTCCTGGGCATGTAAGTCGGCCACCGGCCCGGTGGGGGCCGTTCGCGCAGTTCCCGGCGCCCCTGGCGGGACCTTCGCCCGCCCCGACCCGACCCGCGACCCTCACCTCAGACATGTAGGTCCCCCACCGGCCCGGTGGGGGCCGATCGCGCAGTTCCCCGCGCCCCTGGCGGGACCTTCGCCCGCCTCAACCGGACGTGCCACTTGCGCAGGCCTCACCTCAGCGCGCCACCGCCAAGCAATAGGCCTCGTCATGGGCGAGGAGATTCCGGTGGGTGTCTTCTGCGGTGATCCTGCCGTCGTTCAGGACCAGGACTCGGTCCGCGGCGTCCAGGAGGGCGGGGCTGGTGGTGAGTACTACCGTGGTGCGGCCCCGGCGGAGTTTGGCCACGTTGCGGGCGATGAGTTGTTCGGTGACCGCGTCGACGGCCGTCGTCGGGTTGTGCAGGACGAGGATGTCCGTGTCGGCGGCCAGCGCGCGGGCCAGGGAGAGGCGTTGGCGCTGGCCTCCGGAGAGGTTGGCGCCCCGGTCACGGACGGGGTAGTCGAGTCCTTCGCGGTGCAGGGCCACGACATCGGTCAGCATGGACGCCTCGACCGCCTCGGGGAGCGAGCGGCTGGTGCCCGACGGGTCGATGTTGGTGCGCAGGGTGCCCGCGAAGATCTCCCCGTCGTAGGGGTTCACCAGCATGTGCTCGCGGACCGCCTCGACCGACAGGCCGGCCAGATCCTGGCCGCTGAGCCGCACCACTCCCTCGTACGCCTCGGGCGGCACCTGCGCGGCCAGGACCGACGCGAGGTCGGCCACCGGGCGCGGCTGGTAACCGGCGATCGCCACGAACTCGCCGGCCGCCACCGTGAAGGTGAGGTCCTGCAGAGAGCCGTACCGGACGCCGTCGACCGCCAGGTCGCCGCCCGCTGCGGGGCGGCCCGGGCCCGGGTTCGTGACCGGCGGCGCCGAGAGGACCAGCGCCATCCGCTCGGCCGATGCCCGCGCGATCATCACGTACTTGGGCATCTCGGAGAACATCTTGAGCGGCTCCATGATGAACTGCGCGAGGCCCACGGCCATGACGAGTTCACCGATGGTGATCCGGCCCTCGAAGGCCAGCCAGCCCGCCGTCAGGGTCACCGCGGCCGCGAGGACCGCGTTGAGGGCCTGGGCCGTGCCCGCGTAGACGCCGTTCACCTTGGCGACGGTGACCGACTGGTGCTTCGCCTCCGCACTGACCGTCCGGTAGGAGCGGAACGCCGCGTGGTTGCCGCCGAACCCGTGCAGCGGGCGCAGGCCGGTGATCAGGTCGGCGACCTTCGCGCCGGCCCGCGCCACCCGGGCCTGCTGTTCGCGGGTGCTTGAGCCGATCCGCTTGGACATGACGCTGAGGACCGACAGGATCGCGACCGTTCCGACGATCACGAGGAGGCCGAGCCGGAGGTCGGCCATGCCGAGGGCGACCGCGGCGACCACCACCGCGACCAGTGAGCTGATGAGGAGCGGCACCACCTCGATGATGTCCGCGGTCTGGTCGGCGTCCTCCGTGGCGATGGTCAGCACCTCGCCGGATTTCAGGTCGACCTTCCTGGCCACCGGCTGGAGCCCGCAGGCCGCGACCCGCACCCGCCAGCGGTGCGCCTCCGTCGTGTTGGCCTTCTGCAGGACGCGCATGCCGAACCGCCACGACAGCGAGACGGTCGTGATGATCACGGCGAGCGCGCCGATCGACAGGCCGAGCGCGCCGAGGGTCCGGTCGTCCTTCATCGTGTGCTCGACGATCAGGCCGAGCGCGATGGGGAAGGCCGTCTCGCCCGCCTGGTACAGGCCCATGAGCAGGGTGCCCAGGGCCATGGCGCCGACGTTGCGGCGCAGCGCGGCCTTGAGGATGTCGGCCCCTCGGCGGGGCTCCTGCGGGTCAGGAGCCCCGTGCGGCGGGGTGGCAGAAGTCCCCTCGGGAGTTGTCTCGGGAGTCGCCTCGGGAGTTGTCTCGGGTGTCGTGTCAGGAGTTGTCATCGAGGTGGCGGGCAATCGCTTCCGGGGTTCGGAGGGTGAACAGGTCACGGATGGTGACCACGGGGCCGTACTCCCGGCGGAGCAGCCCGATGAGGCGCACCGCCAGCATGGAGTGTCCGCCGAGGGACACGAAATCGCTCACCGCGCTCACCTCGTCGTCGTCGAGGTCCAGGGCTTCCGCGAAGAACTCGCAGACCACGCTCTCCGTCTCGGTCTCAGGGCCGCGCTCCCCCGCCGTGGTCAGCGCGCCGAGCGGCTTGGCCTCCGGCAGGGCCTTGGTGTCGGCCTTGCCGTTCACGGTCAGCGGGATGCTGTCGACCTCGGCGTAGTGCGTCGGACGCAGGAAGTCCGGAAGCCCGGCGCCCACTTCTGCGGCGACGGCGGCCAGGTCGGCGCCGTCGAGCACCAGGTAGGCGGCGAGGCGGTAGGCGCCGTCGACCTGCGGGTCGGGCTGGGCGACCGCCGCGGTGAACCGCACCGCCGGGTGCGCCGCGAACGCCGCCTCGACCTCGCCCAATTCGACCCGGTGGCCGCGGATCTTGACCTGCTGGTCGGTGCGGCCCAGGTACGTCAGGTTCCCGTCGGGCCTGCGCACGACGAGGTCACCGGTGCGGTACATGCGCTCGCCGGGCGCGCCGAACGGGCAGGCGACGAAGCGGTGCGCGCTCTGTCCCGGCTGCCCGAGGTAGCCGCGGGCGATGCCGATGCCCGCCACGTACAGCTCGCCCGGAACACCGTCCGGCAGGGGCCGCAGCCAGGGGTCGAGGACGTAGACCTCGGTGTTGTCGATGGCGACGCCCACCACCGGATCCTGGCATTCGAAGGTGCCGACGCCGAGGGTGTTGATGGTGTATTCGGTGGGTCCGTAGAGGTTGTAGCCGACCGTGCCCTCGGTCTCGGCGAGCCGCTGCCAGAGCGCCGGGGTGACGGCCTCGCCGCCGAGCAGCACGAGCGCGGGCCGCCGTTCCGGCTGGTCGAGCAGGCCCTCGGCCACCAGCTGCTGGGCGTACGTCGGGGTCACGTTGATGACGTCGATGGCGTGTTCGGCGCAGTACGCGACCAGGCCGGGCGCGTCGCGGCGCAGCTCCTCGTCGCAGATGTGCACCTCATGGCCGTCGGCGAGCCACAGCAGCTCCTCCCACGACATGTCGAACGCGAACGACACGGTGTGGGCGATGCGGAAGGTGCGGTGGCCGTGGTCCGCGAGGACGGGCTCGAAGATCCGGCGCTGATGGTTGATCAGCATGTTGGTGAGCCCGGCGTACTCGGTCACCACGCCCTTGGGCCGCCCCGTCGAACCCGAGGTGTAGATCGTGTACGCGGGGTGGCGCAGGCGGTCCGGGTCGTCCGGCGCGAACGTCGTGTACGGCTCGGCCGCGGGCAGCGGGCGGTCCAGTTCGATCAGCTCGCCGGAGCCGGCCGGGCCGCCGGTGAGCCGGGGCGAGACCGTGCTCACGGTGAGGATCACGGCGGGGCGGGCGTCCGCGACGATCGCCGCGATCCGCTCGTCGGGGTGGTCCAGTTCCAGCGGTACGTAGGCGGCGCCGACGCGCAGTACGGCGAAGAGCGCCACGATGGAGTCGAGCGAGCGCGGAATCGCGAGGCCCACGGTGGTCTCGGGGCCGATGCCGCGCGCGGCGAGCACGCCCGCCACCGCGCGGCTGCGGTCCCGCAGGCCGGCGAAGGTCATGGTCGCGCCGTGCGCGACGAGGGCGATCCGGTCCGGGTCGCGGTCGGCCGCCCGGTCGAACCGGTCGACGACGGTGTCCGTGCCGACGTCGGTGCGTTCGGCGGGCGCGGGCTCCCGGCCGAGGCCCGGCAGCGTGCCGAGGGGGCCGGTCGCGCGGGCCAGGTCGTCGAGGACCCGTACGTAGTCGTCGAGGAGACGGCGGGCCTCACCGGTGTCGCCGTGGCGGTGCTCCAGCTTGACCGTGAGCCGGTCGCCGGGCGTGACGACCCAGGTGTACGGGTAGTGCGTGGAGTCGTCGGCCTTCACCGAGGTGATGCCGTGGCGGGCGTTCATCTCGGCGAACGCGTCCATGTCCAGGAAGTTCTGGAGGACGAAGAGGTTGTCGAAGAGGGTGTCGTGGCCGCTGGCCCGCTGGATCTCGCCGAGCCCGAGGTGCTCGTGCTCCATCGCCTCGACCCGGGACGCCTGCACGGCCGACAGGTAGCCGCCGACCGTGTCGTCGGGCCTGGCCCGCGTCCACATGGGCACGGTGTTGAGCAGCACGCCGACGATGTCGGACAGGCCCTCGCCGTCACGCCCGGAGACGGTCACGCCGAACACCGCGTCACTGCGCCCCGTGTGCGCGCCGAGCAGCAGCCCGAACGCGCCGGTGAGCACGGAGTTGAGCGTGACGCCGTGCGCCTTGGCCGCGTCGCGCAGCGCCTCCGACTGGTCGGCGGTGAGGGTGTGCACGAGGGCGGGCGGCAGCTCCTGGGAGAGGACCGGCGTCGGCCCGGCGAGCAGGGTCGGGCCCGGCAGCCCGGCCAGGTGCTCCGCCCAGAAGCGTTCGGATACGGCGGGGTCCTTGGCGGCGAGCGTCCGGGCGTACTCCTCGAAGCCCGGCGTGGCCGGGGCCGCGTCGAGGGGCTCGCCCGCGAGGACGGCCTCGTAGGCGTCGAACAGGTCCCGCAGCACGATCTCGCGTGACCAGCCGTCCCACAGCAGCAGGTGGTAGCTGAGCAGCAGGCCGTCGCGGCCCTCGGGCAGGCGGACCACGGTCAGCCGGATCAGCGGCGGTTCGGCCGGGTCGAAGCCGGTGTCGCGGTCGCGGGTGCGCAGCGCCTCGACCTCGGCTTCATCGGTCAGTTCGACGGTACGGACGTCGACGCGGCGGCCCGCCTTGAGGACCTGGACCGGGTTGCCGTCGTCGTCGGTGGTGAAGCCCGCGCCGACGGCCGGGTGGCGCGCGATGACGTGCGCCATCGCCTCGGCCAGCGCGTCGGTGTCAAGACGCTGGTCGAAGGCGAACCAGCTCTGGGCGACGTAGTGCCCGGCCGAACCGGCCAGCTGGGCCTGGAAGTACAGGCCGCGCTGGAGCGGGGTGACGGGCGCCGTGCGCTCGGCGGTCGCGGACGCGTCCGCGACACGCTCCAGTGCGCGCGTCCAGTGCTCGGTGATGTCGTCGGGGACGCCCTCGGCGAGGGTGAAGGCGGCGTGCAGGCTGCCGGTGGCGTCGTCGGTCCACGCGTTGACCTCGACGGCGTACGGGCTGGGCTGCTCGCCGCCGGTGATCTGCGGCGCCTGCGATTCGCGGCCCCGGCCGAGGTAATTGAACAGGACCTGCGGGCGGGCGGTCAGCAGGGGCGCGGTCTGCGGGTTGAGGTAGCGGAGCCTGCCGTACGCGGTGTGCCCGTCCTCGTCCGGCTGGCGTGCGGCGACCTCGCGCGCGGCGGCGACGGGGTCGGTGTGCGCGGTGAGGCGCACGGGCGCGATGGAGGTGAACCAGCCCACCGTGCGCGTGTAGTCGTGGTGTTCGAGCGCCGGGACCCGGCCGTGCCGCTCCAGATCGACCGCGAGGTCGGTGGGCGACGGCTGGACGCGGGTCAGCGCGGTGCGCAGCGCGCCGCAGAGCAGCTCGGTGAGGCCGACGCCGAGCGCGGCGGGCGCGGTGCGGGTCACGCGGTCGCTCACGTCGGGCGGGAGTACGACGGTGCTCTCGCGCAGAGCCCCCACGGACGAGAGGAGTCCAGGCGCCCCGAGCGTGTCGATCCAGTGCCCGAGGGTGTCGCTCGCCTCGGTGGACCGGAGCGTCAGCGCCTCGGCGTACTCCGCGTAGGACGTCGTCGGCGGCACGAGCCCGGCGCCGCCGAGCGCGGTGGTGAGGTCGTCGAGGATGACCAGCCAGGACACCGCGTCGACGGCGAGGTGGTGCACGGTGACGACCAGGGTGCGGCTCGCGTCGAGCCAGGAGAACGCGATGACGTCCCCGGATTCGGGGTCGAGCCGTCCGGCGGCCTCGTTCGCCGCCGCGGTGGCGTCCGCCGCGTCCGTGCGGACGACGGCGACCTCGCGGGCGGGTTCGGTGCCGAGTGCCCACACGCCGTGCTCGACGCGCAGCCGCAGCCGCAGCGCCGGGTGCGCGGCCACGACGGCGTTCGCGGCGCGCCCGATGTCGGCGAAGCCGACTCCCTCGGGGACCGGCACCGTCCTGGCCTGGGCGAACCGGTCCAGTGAGCCGCCGAGTTCGCGCTGGCGCAGCATGATCGGCGTCGGCGGCAGCGGGCCGTCCGCGCTGCGGGCCGGTGCGGGCGCGGCGGCCTGCGGCGTACTCGCTGCCAGGTGCTCGGCGAGCGCGCGCGGCGTACGGAGCAGGAACACGTCCCGGGGCGCGATCGGCAGGCCGAGCGCCCTGGCCCGGTTGATGACGGTGATGGCGACGATGCTGTCGCCACCGGCGGTGAAGAAGTCGGTGTCGGCGTCCACGGCGGCGCCGGGCAGCGTCTCCGTGAAGATGCCGATCAGCTGGGTGAGCGCAGACCCGGCTTCACCTGTGGGCGCTTCGTGGCTGGTCGGGCAGGTCTCCGGCGTGGCCGCCCGCTCCGTGAGCGCCTTGCGGTCCAGCTTGCCGTTGACGGTGAGCGGCAGGGCGTCGACCGGCAGGACCCGGCTCGGCACCATGTGCACCGGGAGCTTCGTCGACAGCAGTGCCGCGAGGTCGCCCGGGACCCGGCCCACGACGTGCGCGATCAGGTGGTCGCCGGTGTCCGCGACGGTGACGGCCGCGTCGACCACCCCGTCGAGTCCGCGGACCGCCGACTCCACCTCGCCGAGCTCGATGCGGAACCCCTTGAGCTGCACCTGGTCGTCGGCGCGGCCCGCGAACTCCAGCTCGCCGTCGAGCGTGCGGCGGGCCAGGTCACCCGTGTGGTACATCCGGGAGCCGTCGTCCGCGAACGGGTTCGCCACGAACCGGCCCGCGGTCAGGCCCGGCCTGCCGAGGTAGCCGAGCGCCACCTGGTCACCCGCGACGTAGATGGCGCCCACCCGGCCCGGCGGCACCGGCCGGAGCCGGTCGTCGAGCAGGTAGGTGACCAGGCCGGGCAGCGGGCCGCCGATCGGGCTGACGTCGTCGCCGGGACCGAAATCCGCGTCGCTGAGCACCCGGTGCGTGACGTGCACGGTGGTCTCGGTGATGCCGTACATGTTGACCAGCTCGGGCGACGCCGTGCCGTGCCGCTCGACCCAGCCGCGCAAGCGCCCGAGGTCCAGCGCCTCACCACCGAAGATGATCTTCCGCAGCGCGCGGGCCGGTTCACCGGCATGCCGGTCGGCCTCGATGAACTGGTAGAACGCCGACGGCGTCTGGTTGAGGACGGTCACCCCGCGCTCGCGGACGAGCCGGTGGAAGTCGACCGGCGAGCGGGTCAGACCGTACTCCGGCACCAGCAGCTCACCGCCGTGCGCCAGCGCGCCCCACAGCTCCCAGACCGCGAAGTCGAAGGAGAAGGAGTGGAACTGGACCCACACGTCGTCGGGCCCGAAGCCCATGTCCGCCCGGGTGTTGGCGAGCAGCGTCACCACGCTGGAGTGCGGCACGACGACGCCCTTGGGGCGGCCGGTCGAGCCGGACGTGTAGATCACGTACGCGGGGTCGTGCCAGTCGGCGCCTGCGGCCGGGTTCCCGTCGGTGTCCGCCGGCGGCTCCTCCCCCTGGACCAGGACACGAGCCGGCAGTCCTGCCCGGTCGATGAGGCCGGTGAAGCGGTCCCGGTGCTCGCGGTCGACGAGGACGACCTCCGGAGCGGCGTCGGTGATGACGTACTCCAGGCGCTCGTCCGGGTACGCCAGGTCCAGCGGTACGTAGGCGCCGCCCGCCGTGACGATCGCGACCAGGGCGACGACCTGCTCGACGGAGCGCGGGACGGCGACGGCGACCCGCTTGCCGGGGCCTACCCCGGCCGCACGCAGCGTGCGGGCCAACTCGTCCTTCGCGGCGGCCAGTTCGCCGTACGTGAGGGACCTGGTGCCGCCGTCAAGGGCGCACTGGGTGACGGCTGTGGCCGTCGGATTCCGGTGCGCGGCGGCGTCGAACAGGCCGGCCAGGGTCGTCTTCTCGACGCGGGCGGGCAGCCGGCCACCGGCGGGTGCCAGGCCTTCGACCAGGGCGTCGACCGGTGCGTCGGGCCGGGTGAGCAGGCCGGTGAGGGCGTGGCCGAAGGTCCGCAGGACGGCCTGGGCGCTCTCCTCGCGGAGCAGTTCACCGTCGTAGATGAGGTTGAAGCGCGGGCGGCCGTCGGGCGTCCGCTCCACCACGAGGGTCAGCGGGTAGTGCGGGGCGCCCTCGTTCACGATGTCGGTGATGACGAGTTCGGCGTCGGGGGTCCGCAGGCTGTCGACGTCGGTCGCGACGTCGAACACCACGAGGGTGTCGAACAGCGGTCCCGCGCCCGCCTGGCGGCCGATCCGCGCCAGTGAGACGTGCTGGTGCGGCAGGACGGCGCTCTGGTGCTCCCGCACCGAGGCGAGCAGGTCGCGCGCCGTGGTCGTGCCCGTCCAACGGGCGCGCACGGGAATGGTGTTGATGAAGAGGCCGACCATGTCCCCGATGCCGGGCACATCGGCGTCGCGCCCGGAGACGGTGGAGCCGAAGACGACGTCGCTGCCGTGCAGGAGAGTGCCCAGCGTCACCGCCCAGGCGCTGTGCACGGCCGCGCTCAGCGGCACACCGGCCGTGCGGACGGCCGCGTCGATGTCGTCGCCCGGCGCCACGGCGGTGTCCGCGAACCGGTCGGAAGGCGTGTGCCCCTCGGCGACGAGCGAGGGACCGGGCAGCCCGGCGAGCTCCTCGCGCCACACCCGGTCGCTCTCGTCGTCGTCGCGTCCGGCGAGCCAGCCCACGTAGTCGGTGAAGCCGCCGAGCGGGTGCACGGTGCCCGGCGCGTGGTACTCGGTGAGCAGCGCGCGCAGCATCGGCGGCACCGACCAGCCGTCGGCGATGATGTGGTGCACGGTCTGCACCAGGACATCGCGACCGCCGCCCGCGCGGATGAGCGTGTACCGCATCAGCGGCCCGGTCGCCAGGTCGAACCCGGCGCGGCGGTCCCGCTCGGCGAGTTCGCGTATCTCGGCGTCGGTGATGCCGGGGCGGTCCAGCGTGGTGAACGGCGCCTCGACGCCGCTCTGCAGGACGGAGACCACCCGACCGTCGGCGAGGGCCGTGAAGCGCGCGGCCAGGTTCGGGTAGAGCGTGAGGAGGCGGGTGGCCGCAGCCGCGAGGCGGTCGGCGTCCACCTCGCCGTCCGGCGCCTGAAGGGTGAGGAGCTGCTGCTCGACGTACGCGCCCGCCGAGTCGTCGTCGAAGACGGAGTGGAAGTAGAGGCCTTCCTGCAGCGGGGTCAGCGGCAGGATGTCGCGCAGCCCGGGGCCTTCGAGGTCGTCGACGTCCCTCTGCGCGAGCTGGACCAGCGGGAAGTCGCTGGGCGAGTGGCCGCCCCCGTCGAGCGCGGCGAGGCCGGCGAGGGCCGTACGGAAGTAGCCGCCGAGGGTGTCGACGTCCTGGTCGGTGAAGACTCCGTCGGGCCAGGAGATGGTGGTGACCAGCTCGTACTCGTGGCCGTTCGCGGCGGGTTCGGCGATCGCGTTGAACTCCAGGGCGCGCGGCAGGCGCATGTCCGGGTCGCGCTTCTCACCCAACTGGCCGGTGGCGCCCGCGAGTTGCCAGTCGCCGGAGGCTCCCGCGTCGAAGCGGCCCAGGTAGTTGAAGAGCACCTGCGGTGCGGGGGCGTCGAACGCGGTGTCGGTCAGGTAGCGCAGGGCGCCGTAGGAGACGCCGTTGCTCGGCACCCGGGCGAGGTCTTCCTTGACCGCCTTGAGCGCGGCGGCGAGGTAGTCGGGGGCCGTGAGGTCGGGCGCGGTGCCGGGGTCGACGGTCACCGGGAACAGCGTGGTGAACCAGCCGACGGTGCGCGACAGTTCGGGTTCGAAGCCCGCGGCGCCCGCCACGAACCGCCCCTCGCGTCCGTGGCCCTCCAGCTCGATGTGGGCGAACGTCTGGTCCTGGCCGAGGTCGCGGCGCCACCGGGCGAGGGAGACGGCGAGCGCGGTCAGCAGGACGTCGTTGACCCCGGCGTGGAACTTCGCGGGTATCTCGCCGAGCAGCGCGGCGGTGACCTCGGGGCCTACCGACACGGTCCGCAGCCGCTCCCGCGCGACGGTGTCGGCCGCGGACAGCGCGCGCCGGCCCACCGGATGGTCCGCCGCGGGCAGGGGGCGCCGGAAGTAGTCGCGGTCGGCCGTGAAGTCCGCCTGCCCGAGGAGCTGGGTCCAGCGGCGGAACGACGTGCCGACCGGGGGGAGTTCGACCGGCGCGCCCGAGGCGACCTGGCGCCAGGCCGTGGCCAGGTCCTCCATCAGGACCCGCCAGGAGACCCCGTCGACCACCACATGGTGGGCGACGACGACCAGTTGGCGTGCCTCGCGCCGCCAGACGGCCCGCAGCATGACGCCGGCGTCCGGATCGAGGCCGGCGGTGGCGAGGGCGACGCACGCGTCGAGCGGCAGGTCGCTCTCCTGCCACACCGGGGCGTCCTGTGCCGCCTCCGGGATGTCGAAGCTCCAGCGGTCGCCGCGCACCAGCCTGGCGCGCAGCATGTCGTGGTGCCCGAGCACGGCGGCGAGGACCTCCTCCAGCGCGTCGGGGGTCAGCTCCGCGGGGGTGTTGAGGACCACGGACTGTACGAAGCCGTCGATCGCGTCCGTGGTCTCACCGAGCCACTGCACGATGGGCGACCCGGCGACGGGTCCGGTCGCGGTGTCGGCGTGGTCCACGGCGGAGACGTCCTCACGGCTCGCCACCGCGGCCAGCGCTCCCACGACGGTGTGGGTGAAGATCTGGCGCGCCGTGACGTAGAGGCCCGCGTCGCGCAACGCGCTCAGCAGCGAGATCGTCAGGATGCTGTCGCCGCCGAGCTGGAAGAAGTCCTGGTCGACGCCGACTTCGTCGAGCTGGAGCACCGCGGCGACGGCCGCGCAGACCACCCGCTCGTTCTCGGTGGTGGGCGGGGCGACGGCGCCGGTGCCCGTGGTGGGCTCGGGCAGGGCCTTGCGGTCGAGCTTGCCGTTGGCGGTGAGCGGGAACTCCGTCATCACGACGATGTGGGTGGGCACCATGTACTCGACCATGTGCTCGGCCGCCCACGCCTTGACGTCGTCGGCCCGCAGGTCCGCGTGGCCGGCGGCCGGGATGACGTATCCCACCAGGTAGGTGCCGCCCGCCGTGTTCTTCTTCGCGACGACGCAGGTGTACCGGACCCCGGGGTGCTCCGCGAGACCGACCTCGACGTCCTCGATCTCCAGGCGCATGCCGCGGATCTTGATCTGGTTGTCGGCGCGGCCGAGGAAGTCCAGGGAGCCGTCCGGGGCGAACCGGGCGAGGTCACCGGTCCGGTAGAGCCGGGAGCCGTCCGAGGCGAAGGGGTTGGCCACGAAGCGGGAGGCCGTCAGGCCGGGCGCGTTGACGTAGCCGCGGCCCAGCAGGAAGCCGCCCGCGTACAGTTCGCCGCCGACCCCGACCGGGACCGGGCGCAGCTCGTCGTCGAGGACGTACAGCTGGGTGTTGGGGTTGGCCTTGCCGATCGATGTCGACAGGCGTTCGGCGGCGCCCCGGTAGATGACGTGCGAGACGCCGATCGTCGTCTCGGCGGGTCCGTAGCCGTGGTACAGCGGGATGCCGAGCCGGGTGCGGAACCGCTCGTAGAGCTCGGGAGTCAGCACCTCGCCGCCGCACCAGACGTGCCGCAGGCTGTCCAGGCGCCCGGAGTCGCCCGCCATCTCCAGGAGGACGTCCAGCATGGACGAGACGAGATACGTGAAGGTGACGCGCTGTTCGGCGATCACGCCGAGCAGGTGGTGCGGGTCGCGTTCGCCGCCGGGCCGCAGGACCACGAGGCGGCCGCCACGGACCAGTGGCAGGAAGATCTCGTTGATGGAGATGTCGAAGGACAGCGGCGCCTTGAAGAGGGAGGCGTCGTCGTGGCCGAAGCCCAGGATCTCGCAGGACTGCCAGAGCAGGCGCTCGCTGATCGCCTCGTGCCGGATCATCGCGCCCTTGGGCCGCCCGGTCGAGCCGGACGTGAAGATCACGTACGCGAGGGCGTCACCGGGGACGGTCAGCTCGGGGGCCTCGGTGGGGCAGGCGCCGAACCGCCAGTCGCCGAGGTCGACTGCGACGGCTTCCGGTTCGTCGGGGGCGTGTTCGCCGGTGGCGTTGAGCTGCACGACGGCGCGGGCGTCCTCGATGACGACGGCGCGGCGCGCGGCGGGCCACTGGGGGTCGAGCGGCACGAAGGCGCAGCCCGCCTGGAGGACGCCGAGCAGGCCGATCACCATGTCGGCGGAGCGGCCGAGCGAGATGCCGACGACCTGTTCGGCGGTGAGCCCGCGTCCGATGAGGTGATGGGCCAGCTGGGCGGAGCGCTCGGTCGCCTCACGGTAGGTCAGGGACCGGTGCTCGTCGACGATCGCGACGGCGTCCGGCCTCGTCCGCGCCTGTTCGCGGAACATCTCGACGATGGTGGGTCGGACCCGGTCGGCGTCGGTGGCGTTCCACTCGGCCAGGGTCTTGAGCCGCTCCGCGGCGCCGGTCGGGCTGATGGTGCCGAGCGGCCGGTCAGGGAAGTCGGCCAGGTCGTCGAGGGCCAGCTGGGCGTCGGCCCGCGCGACGCCCTCGGGGACGGCGATGCTCCAGCCGTCCGCTCCCGCATCCCGACTGCCGGGGCCGGTCCCGCCGTTGTCCACCCAGCCGAGGACGTCGGCGAAGAGGGTGGCGGGGGTCAGCTCGATGCCTTCGGGGCTTCGGCCCGTCGCCCAGTACTCCAGAGCGATGGCGCACGCGTCGGCGACGGTCCGGTCGCAGTGGTCGCCGGTCCTTCGGCGTACCCCGGCCAGGCGGGTGGGTGAAAGCAGTACGAGGCGAGCGCTCGGTTCCATCATCGAAGACAGCGTCCCTTCCAGGTCAACGCAGTTAGGCTAGCCTAAATAAGGCTTGCCTAACTACCCTCTCGCCAGGCCTGCCACAGACGCGCGTACCTGCCGCCCAGAGCCACCAGCTCGTCGTGGGTGCCCTGCTCCACCACCCGCCCCGCGTCCAGCACGGCGATCCGGTCCGCCGCCATCGCCTGCGTGAGGCGGTGCGCCACGAAGAGCGTGGTCCGGCCCGCGCACGCGGCGAGCACCGCGCGCTCCAGCTCGGCCGCGCCCTCGCTGCCCGCCTCCGCCGTCGACTCGTCGAGCACCACCACCGGTGCCCGGCCCAACACGAGCCGGGCCAGGGCGATATGGGCGATCTTGGTGACGTCGAGGCGTTCGCCGCCCTCCCCGACCATGGTGTTCAGCCCCTCGGGCAGCGCCTCGACCCAGGCGTGGGCGCCGACCGTGCGAAGCGCGTCCATCAGTTCGGCGTCGCTCGCCCGCGGCGCGGCGAGCCGCAGGTCATCGGCGAGCGACCCGGAGAACACATGCGTCTCCTGCGTCAGGATGCTCACCACGGCGCGCGCGCCCGCCTCGTCCAGCTCACCGAGGTCCTGCGCCCCGACGCGCACCGTCCCGGCCTGCGGAGTCCCGATGCCCGCGATCAGCGCGGCCAGCGTGGACTTGCCCGCGCCCGTCGCGCCCACCAGGGCGAGCGAACCACCGGCCGGAATCGTCAGATCGACGTCCCTGAGCACCGGTTCATCGGCACCCGGATAGGTGAACGTCAGCCCTTCCACCGTCACCGGGTGCGGCCCGGCGCCCGCCGCCTCCACTGAGGCGTCGCCCACGAGCCGTTCCTGCGCGGACTCCCCGAGCACCCCGACGAGACGGGTCAGGCTCGCGCCCGACTTCTGCGCCTCGTCGAAGGTGAACATGATGGCGCCGAGCGGGGTGAACAGCCGGTGGAACATCAGCGGGGCCGCCGACACCTCGCCCAGAGTGGCCGCGTCGGCCTCCAACAGCGCGTATCCCACGACGAGGATCAGGACGAGCCCGATGAACTCGGCGCGGTTCTCCCGGCCCACGAAGCGGCCGAAGAACCGGAACACCTCGACACCGAGGTCGCGCACCCGCCACGACTCCTGGGTGACCTTCTCGCGGACACCGTCCTCCAGGCGGTACGCCCGGACCGTGTCGATCCCGTCGAGGCCGCTGATCAGCGCCTGCGCGCGGTCGGCCTGGGCCACCCGCTGCTTGCGGTAGAGCGGCGCGGACCTCGGGAGGTACCAGCGCAGGGCCAGCGCGTACGCGGGCAGCGCGCCGGCGCCCGCAAGGCCCAGCCGCCAGTCGAGGCCGAACATGCCGACCGTGGCGATGAAGACCAGCACACCCGCCGAGAACACCGTGGGGATGGCTGTCCGGATGCCCTTGGACAGCACGGCCACGTCGTCACCGACCCGGGAGAGCACGTCCCCCCGGCCGACCTGTTCGATCCGCGCGCTCGGCATCCCGAGCACCGCCCGTACGGCGCCTTCCCGCAGCCGCGCGAGCAGATCCGCGCCGAGGCGGCCGATCAGATAGGTCGACAGCGCGGTGGCCGCCGCGCCGAGCAGCGCGGCGACCCCCATGAGCACCCCGATCGTGGTGAGCACCGAGCGCGAGTCGCCCTCGACCACCCCGTCGACCACCCGGCCGAGCAGGAGCACGGGCAGCACCTGGAGCGCCGCCCCCGCCACCGTGGTGAGCACGGTGGCACTCGTCAGCCAGGGCACTTCGCGGCAGTGCGACGAGACCCACCGGGTGGCCTCACGTCCCGTCGCCGTGCGCAGAGTCGCCGGGGCGGCGGGGGTTTCGGTGGTGCGGGTCTCGGTGGTGCTCACACGTAGGCCAAGTCGAAGCGGGGACGGGACGGGTCGAGCGGCATCCCTGGGTGACGGGACGGGTTGAGCGGCATCTCTATTCGACCGACTTGACGAGCTCGTCGATCGCGTACGGAAGGGAGAGCGCGGTGCCCTGGGACATCGCCGCGCCGACCGCCGGGCCCTCGCTGTCGAGCAGGTAGGAGACGTGGCCCTTCTTCACGGCCTTCAGATTCTTGAACAGCTCGAACTTCTTCAACGACTCCGTGTCGGCCTTGTCGTTGATGACGACGACGCGGTCCACGTCGACCAGGTCCGTGCGCTCGGGGCTGAGTTCGGTGGAGAACTTTCCGCCCGCGATCTTGTCGATCTTCGTCTGGTACTTGTAGCCGATGCCCGTGAGGAGCCGTCCGCGCACGTCCTTGGAGGTGAACGGGTTGATGGAGTCCTTGTACCAGGAGAGCGCGACGGAGGTCTGGTCCGCGAACTTCGGGTGCGCCTTCTTGGCCGCGGCGAGCTTGCCCTCGATGCCCTTGACGAGCTTCTTGCCCTCGTCCTCCTTGCCCAGCGCCTTGGCGATGTGCACCGTGTTGTCCTGCCACGGGGCGCTGAACAGCTCCTTCTCGCCCTTGGTGCGGCCCACGGTCGGGGCGATCTGGGAGAGCTTGTCGTAGCCCGCCTTGTCGATCTCCGAGTAGACCGCGATGATCAGATCCGGGCGCAGGGCGGCGATCTTCTCGTAGTTGGGGCCGGAGTCGCCGTTCTTCATGACGACCTCGGGCTTGGTGTCGCCCCACTTGTCCTTCACCCAGGGCCACTGGGTGTTGATGTCGGGGGACTTGCCCGAGGGGTTGGGGTACTGGTCGACCATGCCGACCGGCTTGGTGCCGAGCGCCAGGACGGCCTGGTCGTCGGTGTAGCCGACGGTGACGACCCGCTTGGGGGCCTTCTCGACCTTGGTGGATCCGAACGCGTGCTCCACGGTGACCGGGAACGTGCCACCGGCGGCCGCCTGCGTGTCGTCGCCCGCCTTGTCCTCCGAGCCGGAACCGCATCCCGTGAGGAGGCCGACGCCGAGGGCCGCGGCGGTCGCTGCCGTCGCGAGGCGCCGCCAGGGCTTCGTGAGCGTCGTTCGATGGAGGAGCATCCGGATTCCCTTGCCTTCGCGCTGTTCTGCGCTTTCGCGCTGTCCGCTGCGCCCCTGATTCAGGGCAGCCAAACCTTAACCTGTAGAGGTGAGGTTAGCCTAGCCTTACTGGTACATCGCTCCGGGGTGCCCACTCCGGCGGGTCAGCCGCGTTGCCGGTCAACCGAGTTGTACGTGCGTACGGCCGATCGGCACGATCAACGGACGGTCGCCCACCGGATCGTCGACCACCTTGGCCCGCAGCCCGAACGCCTCGTACAGCAGATCCGCCGTGATCACGTCCCGCGGATGACCCTGCGCGAGGATCGAACCCGCCTTCATCACGATGAGGTTGTCGCTGTAGCGCGTGGCCAGATTGAGGTCGTGCAACACCATGACGACGGTGTTCCCCGACTCGTGCAGATCGTCCACCAGGTCGAGCACGTCGATCGCGTGCGCCAGGTCGAGGTAGGTGGTCGGCTCGTCGAGGAGCAGCAGGTCGGTGCCCTGGGCCAGGGTCATGGAGATCCAGACCCGCTGACGCTGCCCGCCGGACAGCGAGTCGACGGCGCGGTCGGCCAGGTCGGAGACCCCGGTCATGGCCAGCGCGCGCTCCACCACACCGGCGTCGTCCGAAGACCACTGCCGCAGCCAACTCTGGTGCGGGTGGCGCCCCCTGGCGACCAGGTCGGCCACCGTGAGCCCCTCCGGCGCGACCGGCGCCTGCGGCAGCAGCCCGAGCTTCTTCGCGACGTCCCGGGTCTTGAGCTTGTCGATGTCCTCGCCGTCCAGCACGACCGAGCCCTTGGCCGGCTTGAGCAGCCGCGTCAGGGTGCGCAACAGGGTCGATTTGCCGCAGCCGTTGGGACCGATGATCGTCGTGATCACCCCGGGCGGAATGGCCACGTCGAGGTCGTCGATGACCGTACGGCCGCCATAGCCGACGGAGACGCCCCTGGCGGCGAGCCGTACGGCGTCCTCGACCCCGGACTCGATCTCGGTGATGAACTGAGCGACCACAAGCCCCCCTAATATTAGGTTTGCCTCACCTTTGTACCAGCTATTCGCACTGGACCGGTCATCCGGGCCGCGCCGGTTACTTGAGGTTCGCCCGCACCAACAGGTAGACGAGGAAGGGCCCGCCGATCGCGGCGGTGACCACGCCGACCGGGAGGCTGGTCGGCAGCGCCGCGCGCGCGACGAGGTCCGAGCCGATGAGGAGCAGCGCCCCGAACAGCCCGGAGGCCGCGATCGGCGGCGTCGGATGCCTGGTCAGACGCATCGCCACCTGCGGCGCCACCAGGGCGACGAACGGGACGGGACCCGACGCGCTCACCGCCACCGCGGCCAGCAGCACCGCGCAGAGGAGCAGGACCGCCCGCACGCGCGAGTACCGGACGCCGAGGCCCGCGGCGACGTCGTCGCCGAGGTGCAGCGGCTTGAACTGGAAGGAGACGGCGGCCACGACGACGAGCAGGGCGAGCGAGCCCCAGAGCGCTGGCCAGACCTCGTTCCACGACCGGTTCTCCAGCGAACCGACCAGCCACGCCTGGGCCCTGGCCACGTCCCTGATGTCGGCCGAGACCAGCAGCCAGGTCGTGATCGCCTCCATCACGGCGCTCACGGAGATGCCGATGAGGATGAGGCGGAAGCCGTCGACGCCGCGCCGCCAGGCCAGGAAGTACACGAGGAGGCCCGTTCCGAGTCCGCCCGCGAGCGCCGCGGCGGAGAGCCCCACGGAGTCGGCGATCGCCGCCGCGGTGCCGCCCGTCACCGTCACCAGGAACACGGCGACCGCGCTCGCTCCCCCGGTGATGCCCAGGATGTCCGGGCTGGCCAGCGGGTTCCGCGCGATCGACTGCGTGATCGCCCCCGACACCCCCAGCGCGATCCCCACGACGAGCCCGGCCAGGGCCCGCGGCATCCGCAGGTCCATGATGATGAACTCGTCGACCCGCTCGCCGTGGCCGACGAGCGTGGCCATCACCCGGGACATGCCGATGGGGAAGTCGCCGATGCTGATGGAGAGGCAGAAGACCAGGAAGGTCGCCGCCGCGAGGAGCAGCGTGACGAGGACGAGCCAGGGCCGCCACACGAACGACACGGGGCCGAACCGCACGCCCGGCGTCACCGAGGCCTTCACATCTGTTGCGTCCGTCGCGCTCATGCGTTCTTGAACTTTCCCCGCCACACCAGAACGGCGAAGAACGGGGCCCCGAGCAGCGCCACGACCACACCCGCCTCCAGCTCGCCGGGCCGCACCACCAGGCGCCCCACGATGTCGGCGACCAGCAGGACGACGCCGCCGAGCAGCCCCGCGTACGGCACGAGCCAGCGGTAGTCGGGGCCTGTCTGATATCTCGCCACGTGGGCCACCATGAGTCCGAGGAAGGCGATGGGGCCGCACGCCGCCGTCGCCGCGCCCGCGAGGAGAGTGATCGCGAGGATGCCGATGGTCCGGTTCAGCGCGATGTTCACCCCGAGCCCGCGCGCCACGTCCTCGCCCAGGTTGAGCAGGTTGAGGGCGGGCAGCCGGGTCAGCGCGAGGAGCAGCCCGGCCCCGATGAAGAGGGTCACCGGCCAGATGACGCCGAAGCCGACACCGGCCACGGAGCCCGCGTTCCAGAACCGGAGCGCGTTCAGCGACTTCTGGTCGGAGAGCGAGACCGCCGTGGTCATCGCGGCGAGGAAGACGGTGATCCCCTGCCCGGCGAGCGCGAGCGTCAGCGGATTGCCCGCCCCGCGCCCGATGCTCGCGAGGCCGAACACCACGACACCGGCGACCGCCGCGCCGAGGAAGGCGAACCAGACGTACTGGAACGGGTCGGAGAGCCCGAACACGGCGATGACCGAGACCACGGCGAACGACGCGCCCGCGTTCACCCCCAACAGGCCGGTGTCCGCGACCGGGTTGCGCGTGTACCCCTGGATCAGCGCCCCGCCGACGCCCAGGGCGATGCCCGCGACCACCGCGAGCACCGTCCTGGGCAGGCGGACCGTCTGCACGATGAGCCGGATCTCGGTCAGCCGCTGGTCGGACTCCGGCGCCGCGAACAGCCCGTGCCACACCTCGGCGGGGCTCAGCGAGCGCGCCCCGACGGCGAGGGAGACCGCGCCCGCGATCACCAGGGCCGCGGCAAGCACACCCAGACCGACAACCCTCCGTCGGCGGGCCTTTGTTGTGCCCCTCGACACGGGGCGCTCAACTGCAGTCGTGCTCATTCGACGTACGTTATCCCTTTGATCGGACCGGGACGCACGGCCGGTGGGGGGAGGCCGGTCCGCGTAGGTCGGCTAGCGGGCGGCGCTGCCGGTCTCGTCCGCCACCGGGCGGGCGCCGGCGGACGCGGACTCGGCGTTGCGGGCGCGCAGCGAGTCGAGGATCTCGCCGACGCGGATGGCGATGTTGGAGAGCAGCGACGACGTGATGCCGTGCGTGTGCTCCGTGCCGCCTTGCAGGTATATGCCGCAGCGCAGGTCGGGGTCGGTCGCGATGCGGTAGTCGCGCTCGACGCGGACACGGCCCTCGTCGTCGCGCAGGCAGCGGTCGGCGACCTCGCCGAGGATGCCGATGGGGTCGGCGGGGCTGTAGCCGGTGGCGAACACCACGACGTCGGCGTCCAGCGCCGTCTCCTCCTCCGTGACCAAGGACTTCACGGTGGCCCTGACGCCGTCGGCCGTCTCCTTGACGCCGGTGAGCCGGGAGATGTTGAGGAAGCGCAGCCGCTCAGTGCCGAGGACCTTCTCCCGGTACATCTCGCTGTACAGGTCGTCGATCAAGTCGATGTCGACGACGGAGTAGTTGGTGTTGCCGTGGTAGCCCATCAGTCGCTGCTTGACGCCCTCGGGAGCGTCGAAGTACTCGTCGACCGCCTCGGGGTCGAAGATCCGGTTGGCGAAGCTGCTGTCGTCGGCGGGGCTGTAGCCGTAGCGGGAGAAGACCGCGCAGATCTCGGCCTCGGGGAAGCGGCGGTGCAGGTAGGCGACGTTCTCGGCGGCGCTCTGCCCGGCGCCCACGACGACGAACCGGGAGGGCGACGTGCCCTCGAGGCCGTCGACCTTCGCCAGCAGGTCGGAGTTGTGCCACACCCGGTCGCCGCGCTCCACGCCCTCGGGCATGAGGGGGCGCAGACCGGTGCCGACGACGAGGTTGCGGGCCCGGTGGACCGCGAGGCCCTCCGGCGAACGGACCGTCACGTCCAGGTACTCCACGACGCCGTCGCGGACGTACGGCGTGACGCCGACGACCTCATGGCCGTAGGAGACCTGGTCGTCGACCTTGGCCGCGGCCCACTCCAGGTAGTCGTGGAACTCCACCCGCAGCGGGAAGAGGTTCTTGTGGTTGATGAAGTCGGTGAGGCGGCCCTTGCTCTTCAGATAGCAGAGGAAGCTGAACTCACTGGTGGGGTTCCGCTGCGTCACGAGGTCCTTGAGGAAGGACACCTGCATGGTCGCGTCGTCGATCAGCATGCCGCGGTGCCAGCCGAAGCGCGGCTGCTGCTCGAAGAAGTGAGCGGTGACCGTCTCCTCCCTGCCGACGCTTGCGTTGTGCTCGCTGAGCGCGATCGCCATGGCCACATTGGACGGGCCGAAGCCGATGCCAATGAGGTCGTGGACCAGTGGTGCGTCGCCAGGAAGAACCTGTGACATGTCACTCCCATCGTGCGGGGAAGCCGCCTGTCAGGCGTGGGGAAAGTACAGAAGTGGGCACGTCGACACAGCAACCCACCCGAACTTAGGTGAGCCTAAGCTAAACCGGTGCCGCTGTCGACCACACGAATCGGACAGCGGGACGTTCCCGGACGAAGATCACCCAGGAGATCCCCCTGGCCGCCGGGGACGGCGAGCCTTTCAACTGGGGCGTCAAGTGGCCGCATTGCCTAATAAGGTAAGGCTTGCTTTACTTGCCGTTCGGCCATTCCCTGCTCTGAGGAGGAACCCCATGCGGGTCGTCATGTTCGGTTACCAGACCTGGGGGCACCGCACCCTGCAAGCCCTCCTGGACTCCGAGCACGACGTGGTGATGGTCGTGACCCACCCCAAGAGCGAGCACGCGTACGAAAAGATCTGGAGCGACTCCGTCGCCGACCTCGCCGAGGAGCACGGCGTCCCGGTCCTGATCCGCAACCGCCCCGACGACGAGGAGCTGTTCGAGCGCCTCAAGGAGGCCGACGCGGACATCATCGTGGCCAACAACTGGCGTACGTGGATTCCGCCGCGCATCTTCGACCTGCCGCGCCACGGCACGCTGAACGTCCACGACTCACTGCTGCCGAAGTACGCCGGCTTCTCCCCGATCATCTGGGCGATGATCAACGGCGAGTCCGAAGTGGGCGTCACCGCGCACATGATGGACGGCGAGCTCGACGCTGGTGACATCGTCCGGCAGGAGGCGGTCGCCGTCGGTCCGACGGACACCGCCACCGACCTCTTCCACAAGACCGTCGACCTCATCGCCCCGGTCACCATCGGAGCGCTCGACCTCATCGCCGGCGGGCAGACGGAGTTCACGAAGCAGGACCGCTCGCAGGCGAGCTTCTTCCACAAGCGCTCCGTGGAAGACATCCGCATCGACTGGACCTGGCCGGCCCAGGACCTCGAACGCCTGGTCCGCGCCCAGTCCGCGCCGTACCCCAGCGCCTTCTGCTTCCACAAGGGCAAGCGCCTCGAGGTCGTCACCGCGGTCGTGTCCGAGGGCCGTTACGGCGGTACGCCCGGCCGCATCTTCTACCGCGAGGGCGACGGCGTGGTGATCGTCGCCGGCGCCGACGCCCGCACCGGCCGCAACCACGGCCTGGCCATCACCCGCGTACGCACCGAGGACGGCCGGGAGTTGCCCGCGACGGAGTACTTCACCTCCATGGGCGGCTACCTGACCAGCCGCCCCTGACCAGCCGCCCCTGTCACACCGGCACCCGGCTTGCGACGCCCCCTCGCCGCGGTCGGCTCAGCCCGCCGCGGCGAGGACCAGGGGCAGCACCTCCTCGGCGCCCGCCCTGCGCAGCAGACGCGCGGCGACCGCGAGGGTCCAGCCGGAGTCGGTGCAGTCGTCCACAAGGAGGACGGGCCCCGGGGAGGCTGCGAGGGCGCTCGCCAGCGCCTCGGGGACGGTGAAGGTGTCGGACAACGCCCGCAGCCGCTGGGCCGAGTTGCTGCGGCGCGCCGCGTACGCACCGTCCGCTCCGGTGTACGCGAGGGTGCCGAGGAAGGGCAGCCTGCCGACGGTCGCGATCCCCTCGGCGAGGGAGCCCACGAGTTGCGGACGCGTACGGGAGGGCACGGCGACAACGCCCACGGGACGCGCCGAGGCGTCCGGGACGCTCGGCGCCCAGCCCCCGGGCGAGCGCGCCCAGTCGGCGAGGACCGCGACCGCGGCGCGCAGGACGTCGTCGGGCACCGGGCCGTCGGGCGCGTTCTCTGCCAGCAGCGGGCGGAGCCGGTTGCCCCAGCCGATGTCCGAAAGGCGGCCGAGGGCACGGCCGGTCGAGCACTGCTCATTGGCCGGAATCCGGCCCTTGAGGTCCACGCCGAGCGCGGGCATGCCGGTCGGCCACATGCGGCGCGGCTCGACCTCCACGCCGGGCCTGTCCAGTTCCTTCGCGGCGCCCGTGAGCGCCTCCGTCGAGACGGAGGAGTCGGTCCAGGCGCCCGCGCAGTTGTCGCAACGCCCGCACGCGACCGCCCCCTCGTCGTCCAGCTGCCGGCGCAGGAACTCCATCCGGCACTGCGCCGTGCTCACGTAGTCGCGCATGGCCTGCTGTTCGGCCTGCCGCTGCCTGGCCACCCAGGCGTACCGCTCGGCGTCGTACACCCAGGGCTGACCGGTCGAGATCCAGCCACCCTTGACCCGCTTGACCGCCCCGTCCACATCGAGCACCTTGAGCATGGTCTCCAGTCGGGTGCGGCGGAGCTCGACCAGCGCCTCGAGAGCCGGTACGGACAGCGGCCGTTCCGCGTCGGCGAGCGCCGAGAGGGTCTGGCGGACCTGCGCCTCGGGCGGGAAGGCGGTGTCGGCGAAGTAGCGCCAGATCGCCTCGTCCTCCTTGCCGGGCAGCAGCAGCACATCGGCGTGCTCGACGCCACGGCCCGCCCGGCCCACCTGCTGGTAGTACGCGATCGGCGAGGACGGCGAGCCGAGGTGGACCACGAAGCCGAGGTCGGGCTTGTCGAAGCCCATGCCGAGCGCCGACGTGGCGACCAGCGCCTTGACGCGGTTCTCCTGGAGGTCGGTCTCGGCCTGCAGCCGGTCGGCGTTCTCGGTGCGCCCGGTGTAGGACGCCACCGTGAAGCCGCGCTGGCGCAGGAAGGCGGTGGCCTCCTCGGCCGCGGCGACGGTCAGGGCGTAGATGATGCCGGAGCCCTGCAGCTCGCCCAGGTGCTCGGCGAGCCAGGCCAGCCGGTGGGCGGCGTCCGGCAGCCGGACGACGCCGAGCCGCAGGCTCTCCCTGTCCAGCGGGCCGCGCAGCACCAGGGCCTCACCGGCGCCGGTGCCCAGCTGCTCGGCGACGTCCGCCGTCACGCGCGCGTTCGCGGTCGCGGTGGTGGCGAGGACGGGGACGCCGGCCGGGAGCTCGGTCAGCATCGACCTGAGCCGACGGTAGTCCGGCCTGAAATCGTGCCCCCAGTCGGAGATGCAGTGCGCCTCGTCCACCACGAGGAGGCCGGTGGTGGCGGCCAGCTTGGGCAGCACCTGGTCGCGGAAGTCCACCGAGTTCAGCCGCTCGGGGCTGACGAGGAGGACGTCGGTCTCGCCCCGCTCGACCTCGCCGTAGATGGCGTCCCATTCCTCCGGGTTGGCCGAGTTGATGGTGCGCGCCTGGATGCCGGCGCGGGCCGCCGACTCGACCTGGTTGCGCATCAGCGCGAGGAGCGGCGAGATGATCACCGTGGGCCCCGCGCCGCGCCGCCGCAGCAGGGCGGTGGCCACGAAGTAGACCGCCGACTTGCCCCAGCCGGTGCGCTGCACGACCAGAGCGCGCCGCCGCTCCTGGACCAGGGCGGCCACCGCCTGCCACTGATCCTCGCGCAGCCGCGCGGAACCGCCCGGGTCGCCGACGAGCTCGGCGAGGATGGCATCGGCTTCGGTGCGCAGCTCCAGGTTGTCCATGCCCCCATGCAACCCGATGCCACTGACAATCGCCCAATCCGCCGCGGCCGGAAGCACCGGAAGCAAGCGTCGAAGGTCAACGATCTGGGCAGAAGTATGGACAGTGCATCGTTCGATCCTGGCCCGCGGTGCGCGCCGCCCCCAGCTCATTGCCGCGAACGACGGCGACGGGAAGAATTGGATCCGCTCCCGTGTGCTCCCCGCGATCCGGCAAAGGCGCTGCCGCGGTGCGCTCCCCCAGTCCGACCCGCCCCCCCCCGGGGCGCGTAGCCGAAGGGAGGACCGTGACCATCGGATTCGCTTCGTCCGCCGCGACGCCGGTGCCGGAGCCTCCGGCGTCGGTCGAGATGTCCGCCGACTCCGCCCACCGACTGGCCCGGATGCTGGAACCCGCCGAGTGGTCGGCGGCCGGAATTCCCTTGCTGCGCAACCCTCGTGAGATCGTCAGCGGTCTGCACACACGCCATCGTCCGGCCCGCGCGACGGCGGTCGTGGCCGTCCTCGACCCGGACGAACGGCTGTGCGCGAGCGCCTCGTTCAGCAGACAGTCGACCCCGACCGACGGCTGGGTCTTCCGCAACGCGCTGCTCGCGCAGCTGCGCCGGATCATCCCGCACGACCTGCGGCGCCGCACTCCGGTGCGCACCGCCGTACTGCTCTACTGCCGTGCCGGGGACGCCCGTTGGACCCAGGAGGACGGGGCCTGGATGTGGGGCCTGCGGGACGCCTGCACCTTGCACGGGCTGCGCTGCGGGGCGTACATCACGCTGACGGACGACGGCTGGCAGGTGCTCGGCGAGGGACGCGGCGGCCGTCGGCCGAGCGCCGGTTCACCGCCCGAGGCCTTCGCCGGGACCGATCCGCCGGGACCGCGCACCGGAGGCGCCGCCTCCGATGTGCTGCTCCGCGCGGCGGCACGGTGAGCGGGCGGACTGCACGGGCGGACTTCACGGGCGTACGTACGGGACGCGCCGCACGCGCGCCGCACCCGGGGATGCGCCGACGCACACTGAGGTGCGCCGGTACGCACCGATGGCGCGACCCAGACCGATGCGGTCGCGCCGGGCACGGCGGGGCGTGGCATGACACGGCATGACGCACGTCAACCACCGCTCTGTGCTGCCTGCTTCCGCGCGGCCGACGGGCCGACGGGCCGACGCCTTACGGGACGGCCCCACCGCGCGGACCGGGCTTCGCGGTACGAACGGCGCCGGACGCCGACTGTCGTACGCCGGTGTCAGACGCACGTCGGGCGCACGAGGGCCGTACAGCGGACGTACGGCGGTGTCAGACGCCCGCGCCCAGCATCGAGTTGATCCGCTGCGGGTCACCGCAGACGATCAGCAGGGTGCTCGCGCGGGTGAGCGCCGTCGGCAGTGCCGCGACCGCGGTCTCTTCGCTGCCGCCGTTGAGGGCGACGACGACCACGGGCCGGGGCGCGGCACGGGTGAGTGCGGCGGCGTCGGCGTAGAAGACGTCGTCGCCCGCGTCGTGCTGGGCCCAGTAGGCGCTCTCACCGAAGGTCAGCTCGTGGGTGGCCCACGGGTGGGGGTCGCCGGTGGTGATCACCAGGACGTCCCCGGGGGCGCGCCCGGAGTCGAGAAGGAGGTCGACGGCTTCCTCGGCCGCGTCCAGCGCACCCTCGGCCGAAGCCGGGATCAGCTGGATCTGCGGAACCGGGGGCGCCGCGGTGGCGGTACCACCGGCGGTCACTTCGGAAGCGGCCACTCCGGAAGCGGTCGCTCCGGCAGCCGTCGCCCCCGAAGGAGCGGAACCGGCGGCACCGGAAGCGGAGGTACCGGTACCGGAAGGACCGGAGGCAGCCGGGGCGGACGGCCCGGGCTTGACTGCCGCATCGCGCGGCGTTCGCTGCGCGGGCGGCATCGGCCGGGCAGGACCCGGACGGCCGGGGCGCGGCGGAGCCGCGGGACGCGGGCCGGGTACGGGGCGGGGGGTCGGCGCGGTGCGGCCACTGGCCTGCGTGGCGCGGGGACCCTGGGCACTCTCGTGAATCTGAGGCTCCTCGGGAATGAGAGGCATGAAGTGTTGTCTATCAAACGCCGACGCGATGCGCGTCGGCGGGTGGCACATGAGTGCGATCGGAAGTGCCGGAAAAGCGTCAGAACTCAAAGCCGAGCTGACCCTCGATTTCCGGAACATTTCCGTCCGCCCAGCTGCGGGCCCTCTTGAGGTGCCGCCACTGGGGCAACGCATCAAGATACGCCCACGTGAGCCGGTGGTACGGGGTGGGCCCCCGCTCCTCCAGCGCGGCCTTGTGCACCGGCGACGGATAGCCGGCGTTGGCCGCAAAACCGAAGTCTGCATGTTCGATGCCCAGTTCGGCCATCATTTTGTCGCGCCGGACTTTCGCGATCACGGAAGCCGCGGCGACGGCCACACAGGACCGGTCCCCCTTGATCACCGTACGAACCTGCCAGGGAGCGCCGAGGTAGTCATGCTTCCCGTCGAGGATGACCGCGTCCGGACGGACCGGCAGCCCCTCCAGGGCGCGCACGGCGGCGAGCCGCAGAGCGGCCGTCATCCCCATGTCGTCGATCTCCTCGTGCGAGGCGTGACCGAGGGCGTGCGCCGTGACCCAGCTCTCCAGCTCCTGCGCGAGCGCGGTGCGCCGCTTGGGAGCGATCAGCTTGGAGTCGGTGAGTCCCTCGGGCGGGCGACGCAGTCCCGTGATCGCCGCGCATACGGTGACCGGGCCCGCCCACGCGCCGCGCCCGACCTCGTCGACACCGGCGACGATCTTCGCTCCGGTGGTGGCGCGCAGGGAGCGCTCGACGGTGTGGGTGGGTGCTTCGTACGGCATGGCGTCATCAGCCTACGCCGCCGGAGACCGCCCGCGACACCCACCCTGCCCAGTCGCCCCACGCACCCGCCCAGGCCGCCTTGCCACCCACCGGGAGCGGCCCCTCGCGGGCGCGGCAGTGGAACCCTCAGGGATGCGGCAGTGGCCCCTCAAGGGCGCGGTGGTGGCCCCTCAGGGGCGCAGCAGTGGAGGACCCTCAGGGGCGCAGCAGTGGAGGACCCTCAGGGGCGCAGCAGCGGCACCATCACCTCGTCGATGAGCGCTTCGAATTCCTCGTCCCGCCATTCACTCCCGCACACCTTCGAGCGGTACATGAACATCGCCGGAATCACATCGCACACATAGCCGTCCAGCCCCCCGGAACGGACCTCTCCGCGCTCGATTCCACGGCGCAGAACCTCTTTAATCAACTTCACGCTGGGCTCGATGACGCCTTCGAAGATCACGTCATGGAAGCGTTCGGCCGTTACCGCGTCGCACTCGTGAAGCACCGCGCGCAGGGCGAACCCGGGGCGCGAGAACATCGTCACCCGCATCTGCTTGCACAGCTGCAACAGATCCTCCCGGACGCTGCCGAGATCCGGGGCGCTGTCCAGCCGCGGCAGCCCGGCCCGCAGCGCATGCACGACGAGGTCCTCCTTGGACGGCCAGCGGCGGTAGACGGCGGCCTTGCCGGTCTGCGCGCCCGCGGCCACGCCCTCCATCGTCAGCCCGCCCCAGCCGACCGTGCCGAGCTGCTCCAGGGCGGCATCGAGGATCGCCCGTTCCAGCACGGGCCCCCGGCGACGCGGGGAAACCGCCCGGGCGGGAACGGCCGCCCATCGCGAAGTAGCCATCTTTTTCTCTCCGTTGAGCGAGCAGGCACGTCAGAAAACCGTCAGAACAAAGGTGAGTGAACGCTTGCGTTCACTCAAGTGGAGTCACTACCGTCGTAGTGAACAGTGAACGCATCCGTTCACTAAGGAACTTGCGGGGGATCATGACAACGACCTCTCAGCTGACACCCAATCAAAAACCCGGGGCCGCCCGCCGGGAGGGGCACCCCGGCCTGGCTCTCACCGTCATCGCGGCCTGCCAACTCATGGTGGTCCTGGACGCGACGATTGTGAATATCGCGCTCCCCCACATCCAGGGAGCCCTCAACTTCTCGACGACCGACCTCACTTGGGTCGTCAGTGCGTACACCCTCACCTTCGGCGGACTGCTGCTGCTCGGCGGTCGCGCCGGAGACATCCTGGGACGCCGTCGCGTCTTCATGACCGGCATCCTCCTCTTCACCCTCGCCTCGCTCCTCGGCGGTTTCGCCCAGGAACCCTGGCAGTTGCTGGCCGCGCGCGCCCTGCAGGGCGTCGGAGGCGCGATAGCCTCGCCCACCTCGCTGGCGCTCATCACGACGACCTTCCCCGAGGGCCCCGAGCGGAACCGCGCCTTCGGTGTCTTCGCCGCCGTCTCCGCCGGTGGCGGCGCGATCGGCCTGCTGGCAGGCGGCATGCTCACCGAGTGGCTCGACTGGCGCTGGGTCCTCTTCGTGAACGTGCCCATCGGCATCCTGATCGCCGTCCTGACCCCGCTCTACATCAACGAGTCCGAACGCCACCCCGGCCGCTTCGACCTCCTGGGCGCGCTCACGTCCACACTCGGCATGGCCTCCCTGGTCTACGGCTTCATCCGCTCCGCCGAGGAGGGCTGGCGCGACAGCGTCACGCTGGGTTCGTTCGGCGCGGCCGTGGTTTTGCTCGTGGCCTTCGTGTTCGTCGAGCGGCGGGCGAAGGAACCGATCACGCCCCTGCGGATGTTCGCCGACCGCAACCGCTCGGGCACGTACGTGATCATGCTCAGCCTGGCCGCCGCGATGTTCGGCATCTTCTTCTTCATCGTTCTCTTCGTGCAGAACATCCTGGGCTACACCCCGATCGAGGCAGGCCTTGCGTTCCTGCCGGTCACGCTCGTCATCGCGATCGGAGCGGGCCTTTCGCAGAAGTTCCTCCCCGTGCTCGGTCCCAAGCCGTTCATGGTCTCGGGATCGGTCATCGTCGCCCTGGGCCTCGGCTGGCTGACACTGCTCGGCCCGGACAGCTCGTACCTCGGCGGGGTGCTCGGCCCGATGCTCCTGTTCGGCTTCGGCATGGGCCTGAACTTCGTGACCCTGACCCTGACAGCGGTCTCCGGAGTGGCCCTCCACGAAGCGGGCGCGGCATCCGGCCTGCTCAACACCACCCAGCAGGTGGGTGGCTCGCTCGGCCTCTCCATCCTCACCACGGTCTTCGGCACGGCCAGCCGCGACGAGGGCAAGGAGCAGATGGCGGACTTCATGACCCACGCCACACCGGAGCAGAAGGCCGCGTTCGCCAAGACCCACGAGCTCCCCGCACCCTGGGGCCACGAGGTGCTCTCCCAGGGCATCTCGACCGCCTTCATACCGGCGGTGGCCATGGCCGTGCTCGCCCTGGCCACCGCCGCGCTGGTGATCCGGGTACGCAAGAGCGACCTGGACGCCCTCGCCGGCACGGCAAGCGCCGCGGGCCCCGCGGGCGCCTGACCGGCCCGACGGCTCCGACCGCTCGCGACGGCGAGCGGGTCCGTCGCCGAGCCACGGATGCCGGGCCGACCATGACGACGAGGTCGGCCCGACATCCGTTGCCGCGTACCGCGTCATCTGTACGAGGGGTACGTGCTGCCCGACCTGCCGCCGCAGGTGCACGGATGAAGGCAGATCTGATCCGCCGTGCCCGACTGACGTGCCGCACTCGCTTGATGTGCCGTGCCTGCCCGATGTGCGGTGCCTGCCCGATGTGCCGTGACTGCCTGATGTGCGGTGCCTGCCCGATGTGCCGTGACTGCCTGATGTGCGGTGCCTGCCCGATGTGCCGTGACTGCCTGATGTGCGGTGCCTGCCTGATGTGCCGGACACGGACCCCTCCCCCGGCCGGTTTCCGCGCGCAGCACGCGGCACGCGCAGGTGACCACCGAGCTGCCGGAACCGGCACCGCGTTCAACGCACGCACATCAAGATCAACTGCGGCCGAAGCAGCGTAACCGGACGCCGCACCCTCAGCCCTCCGCCCGCATCCCGCCTGTGTCATGACCGTGACAGGAGGCCATGACCGTGACAGGAGGCCATGGTCGTGACAGAAGACGCCGACGCTACGAGACCAACGAGGCCCTCCTACGGACGTCGACCCGCGTTGTCGCCGTCACTGCCACTGCCACTGCCACTGCCACTGCCACTGCCACTGCCACTGCCACTGCCACTGCCACCGGCCCCATCACCGCCAGAGCCGCTGCCATCGCCCTTGCCACCGCTAGCCCAAGGGGCCCAACCGGGCAGCGCCTCCGTCCGCTCCAGCCACTCAGCGGGCGGAGCCCCGCCCTCGCCGGAGGCCACCACACCTCCGACGATGGCGCAGGTCGTGTCCATGTCCCCGCCCACCTGCGCGGTGTCCCATATGGCCCGCTCGTACGCCCCGAGACCACGCGCGGCGGACCACAGCGCGAACGGCACCGTGTCGTGCGCGCTCGTCCGACGGCCACATCCCAGGACCGCTGCCACCGTCCCCGCATCGCCGTAGTCGAGCATGTCCCGCGCCCTGCGCAGCCCTGCTCCCACGGCGCTGCGCGGCACCAGCGCGATGACGCCGTCGAGGAGCTCCTGCGGTGTGGGCAGTCCGGTCGGGGCGGCCGTCAGCGCCGCGGCCGCCGCCACCGCCATGGCTCCGACCACCGCCTCACGGTGCTGATGCGTGGGATACGCCGAGATCTCCGCCTGGTGCGTCGCCTGCTCCGGGTCGTCCGCGTACCAGGCGCCGAGAGGTGCGATCCGCATGGCCGCGCCGTTTCCCCAGGACCCCTGCCCCTTGAAGAGCGCGGAGGCCCGCTCCCGCCAGTCGTCACCTTCGCGGACCTGCCTGAGCAGCCGGTTCACGGCGGGGCCGTAGCCACGGTCGAAGTCATGGTGCTCGGCGAACGACTGGACGAGGGCGTCCTGATCGATCCGCCGATGTCTGACGAGGATGGCCAGCACGGAGCAGGCCATCTCCGTGTCGTCGGTCCACTGCCATGGGGCTTCGGGCAGCTGTCGGCGCTTGAGCAGTGGGTAGTGCGCGGGCACGAAGAACTGTGAACCCAGCGCATCCCCCACCGCCAGCCCGTGCAAGCTGGCCAGAGCGCGCTCGAGGCGCCGGTCGGGAGAGGAATCAGCGATCATCGCCCTGCCACTCTAATTCGTTGCTCACGGGTACAGCACCACCAACTGGTCGACCATCCGTCCCACCCCGAGCCTTCGCCCGGGTCACCGTCGCCACCTCGACGACCACGGCAATCGTGCGGCGCCTAACCGGTGATCCCGTACGACTCCGGCTCACGCCACCGTTCGAACGGCCGGTCCAGCGTGTACTTGCCGTCCTCGCCGAGCACCAGCATCCTCATCTCTCCGTTGCCCGGATTGGACAGCGACTCGAACTCGGCCACCGACCAGTGGAACCACCGCATACAGAACAGCCGCATGGTCAGTCCGTGGGTGACCAGCAGGACGTTCGGCGGATGGTCCGGGGCCTCGAAGCTCCGGTAGAGGCTCTCCAGGAAGGCCCCCACCCGGTCGTAGACATCGGCCCCCGACTCTCCCTGCGCGAAACGGTAGAAGAAGTGCCCGTACGCGTCCCGGTACGCCTTCTGCAGGCGCACGTCGTCCCTGTCCTGCCAGTTGCCCCAGTCCTGCTCCCGCAGCCTCGGCTCCTCGCGCACGCGGACCAGTTCGGGATCGAGTCGGAGCGCCTGGAAGGTCTCATGGGTCCGGCGGTACGGCGAGACATACACGCTCACCCGCTCACGGCCGAGCAGTTCCCGCACGTGTTTGCCCATGTCAGCCGCTTGGGCCCACCCCGTTTCGGTGAGTGCGAGCGCGTGGTCGGGTTCGCGCTCGTACACGGTGTCGTCGGCGTTTCCAGCCGACTCGCCGTGCCGGACCAGGAAGATGCGCCGCGGGCGTGCCATAAGGAAACCCTAGATCGGGTCCCTGGCGGGCCGCTCAGTCGGGTAGCCGTCCAGCCTCCATCCGGCGTATTCGGCCGGTGAAGCGCCGGCGCAGCAACCGGTCGTGCGAGACGACCACCAAGGCTCCCGTCCACTGGTCCAGGGCCGCCTCCAGCTCCTCGACCAGGCCGAGCGCCAAGTGGTTGGCCGGCTCGTCGAGCAACAGCAGGTCTGCGGGTCTGGCGAGCAGCCGCGCGAGAGCCAGCCTCCGGCGCTGCCCGGCGGACAGGGCCCCGACCGGAACGTGCAGGTCGCGGGGCCGGAACAGGCCGTACGAAAGGAGCAGTTCCCGCTGTTCCTCCTCGGTGAGCCCGAGGCCCCTGCCGAATACCTGAAGGACCCGCTCGGTGGGGCGTCGCGCCGGTATCTCCTGGGCGAGATAGCCGATGCGGCCTCTGCGGTCGACGGTGCCCGCGTCGGGTTCGAGCACGCCCGCCATGGTGCGCAGCAGCGTGGATTTTCCCGCGCCATTGCCTCCATGGATCAGCAGTCGTTCACCGGCCGAGACGGTGAGCGACTCCACGGCGAGCCGCTCACCCACCCGGACGTCCCGCAGGGTCACCAGCGGTCCTTCGGCCGCACCGGCCACGGGGCGCGCCATGAAGCGGAGCGGCTCCGGAGGCTTGGGCACCGGCTGTTCGCGCAGTCGGCGCAGTCGTTCCTGTGCGTTCCGCACGCGTCCCGAAATCGAGGCCTGGACCCGGCCGCCGGCCCGGTCGTAGGCCATCTTGTTGTTGTCCTTCATGCCCCGCCCACCGGCGACGGAGTGGGCGGTGGTCCCCATGAACTCCTGGAGGCGGCTCGTCTCCTCGCACCACTGCGCGTACTCCTGCTCCCAGCGCTGCCGGGCGGCCGCCCGTTCCGCCACGAGCCCCTGGTATCCGCCGCCGTGCCGCACCACCGAACGACGGTCGGCGTCCACTTCGAGGATCGCGGTGGTCACGCGTTCCAGGAACGTGCGGTCATGTGAGACCGCGACCACCGTTCCGCGATGCGCCGACAGGGCACTCTCCAGCCAGTCCAGCGCGCCCTCGTCCAAGTGGTTGGTCGGCTCGTCCAACAGCATCACCTCGGGTGCTGCCGCGATGAGGCAGGCAAGCCCGAGCCGTGCCTGCTCACCACCGGACAGGCTGCCCAGAGTTCTGTCCCGGTCGATGTGCCCGAGGCCCAGGCCGTGCATCGCCTTGTCCACGCGCGCGTCGGCCTCGTAACCACCACGCAGTTCGAAGGCCGTCAGCAGGTCGCCGTACACACTCAACTCGCGCTCGGTCGCGGAACCGAGCCCCGCCTCAAGGCTGCGCAACCGTCCTTCCATTGAGCGCAGTTCGGCCAGCGCCTCGTCGATCGTGTCAGCGACGCGACTGTTCGCCGGAAGCTGCGGAGTCTGAGCGAGCAGCCCGGCTCCCCGCTCGGCGACGGTCACCACCTCACCCTCGTCGGGCATCTCGTCGCCGGACATCAGGTGCAGCAGCGTGGACTTTCCCGCGCCGTTCTCCCCCACGACACCTATGCGCTCACCCGGCCGGATCGCGAGGGACACCCCGTCGAACAGCATCCGGTCACCACGAGTCTTGATCACGCCATGCAGAGAGATCTGAGTAGGCAAAGGAACCCCCGTTTTCGCATCCACCCAACTAAACACAACGGATGTCGCATTACGATGAGTGTGACAGACTGCCCGAGCTAATGCAACACGAGTTGCACTTATTTTTGTCCCGGGCGCCGAGGAGGGAACGCGAAGATGGCGGACAAGCACGTCGCGGCTGGTCGTAGCAGTGCGGGACTGAGCGACGGAGAGCCCGGGTCCAGCGTGACCGAAGAGCGGAGTGGGACCGGAACCGGCAGATCGGACGGAACCGGCAGATCGGACGCCGGTGGACGGGAGGCCGACAGATCGGACCTCGCCGGGCCGGAGGCGGCTCCCGCCCCCGGCACCCGCCGCCCCGGCGGCCGCACCGCCCGCACCCGCGCAGCCGTCCGGGACGCGGTGCTGAGCGGCCTGGCCGACCACGGCTACCCCGGCCTCACCGTCGAATACGTGGCCGACCACTCGGGTGTGCACAAGACGACGTTGTACCGCCGCTGGGGCGGCCTCGAAGGAATGGTCGCCGACGCGCTGGAGATGGCGGGCGAGGACGCGTGGACTCCGCCGGACACCGGCAGCCTGGAAGGCGACCTGAGGGAACTCGCCCGCGAGGTGGTCGAATCCTTCTCCGACGACGCCGCGTCCGCCGCCCCTACCGCTTTCGTCGCGGCGTCCTTCCAGTCACAGCGGGCCGCAGATGCCCTGCACGCCTTCTACGCCGAGCGGTTCACCCGCTGCGAGACGGTCGTGGAGCGCGCCGTGGCGCGTGGCGAGGCATCGCCGGACACCGACGCGGCTGCGCTCGTCCGTGCCGTTTCCGCCCCGCTGCTGCTCCGCGTGTTCATCACCCGCGAACCGATCGACCTGGCGCTCGCCGACCAGTCGGCGGCGGCAGCCGTTGCGGCCACTCGCGAGGGCGCGTTCGCCCGGCGCTGACCGCCCCCTCGACAGAAATGCCGTCCGCGGCGCGGAAGGAGAAGGAACCACCAAGAGAAGGAAGAGGCCAGACCGTCACGGCCCAAGATCAGAACCGGCCACGGGTCAGACCGTCCACGACGGTTCCAACTGCACGATGTCCCCCGCGAGCGCGGAGACGTCGGCGTCCGTCTGCGCCCGCAGCGACAGGCGCTCGACCCGTTCGGCCCGGTACTTGCCGTGCTCGGCCGCCGACTGCCACATCGAGAGCACCAGGAATTCGTGTCCGGGCGCCTCGCCGAAGAGACCGCGCACCATTCCCGGTGAACCGGCCATAGCGGGGTTCCACACCTTCTCCTGCATCAGCGCGAAGTGCTCGACCCGCGCCTCCCGGACCCGGCAGTGCGCGACACGCACCACGTCCGCGTCCGTGAAGCGCGGCTCGAACCCCGTCTTCACATCGAAGCGGTGGTCGAAGAGTTTGGCTTGCCGCTTCTTGAAGGTGCCGGACTGCGCGGTCGCGAGCCGGTCGTGCGAGCGGGCCATGAAGGAGTCGTAGAAGGCACGGCTCTCCCAGAAGGCGAAGACGTGAGCGACACCCTGCCGTCCCCGGCTCCACCCCCCGCCCTGTCCCCGGAACCCCGGCTCCCCCAAAAGCCCCGCCCACTTTCGCTGCCCGCGTTCGAACCCCCGACGGTCCACCACGGTGCAGCGAGTCCACTTGACCAGCACCGCGCCATCGTACGGTGCGGAGTGCGGCCCGGGTCACGCTCCGGCGTAGTGCACCCGGATCAGCTCGGCCGAGTCGTCGGCATCGAGTTCGATACCGAACTCCCGGTCGAGAACAGCTCTCAATTCGCCCACAGGAACGCTTCGTTGCTCCACCACTCCGTCCGGACGCACCACCGCCAACTGATCGGCCACGAGTCGGCGGCGTACCTCCGGATCGGCCTTCTGCACCACCGGGCGTCGGATGAACGACGACCTGGGGTGGGTCGACGTGTAGTGGTTCATTACTACGTAGTCGACGGGAAGCCGCCGCTCCAGGGTGTACGCGTAGAGGTCGAACCATCCGTCATAGCCCCATGTCTGCAGCGCCAGGACACCGTCGTCCTCCTGCCGGAGCCGGAAACGCCACTCCCCTTGTTGCCGCTCCACGCCGGCGCGCAGCGGCATGGGTTCGAGCAGCCCGTCGGCACCGAAGCCGACGTCGCAGTGGAAGGCCTCGCCGTCCACCTCGACCTTGAGGAGCATGTGGGTCACCGCGCGCGTGGAGGAAGCCCCGGACCTGACGCGGGCCCCGAGACCGGTGACGGTGAAGCCGAGGTGTTCCAAGGCGGCGGCGAAGAGCAGATTCTGCTCGTAGCAGTAACCGCCCCGCCGCTTGTGCAGCAGCTTGGCCTGCAGTGCCGAGAGGTCCAGCGGGACCGAACGGCCGAGCATCATCTCGAGGTTCTCGAAGGGGATCGCCGCCACGTGCGCACTGTGGAGCGCGTACAGGGTGTCGAGATCCGGCTTGGTCCCGCCGGTGTGCCCGAGCCTCGCCAGGTAGGCCTCGATGTCGAGCTCTTCGCCGTTCCATGTCATAGGTCCATGATCCCTCGACCGCCCCGCGCACCGACCCGCGACGCCCACGCCCGGCCCCCACCACCGTGAGCAGGGATGCCACGGCGTTGTCAGGGGTACGCCGTAGCGTGTGTGTGGGACATGCCTGGTGAATTCTCAGCGGCCAGGTCACGAGGAGGGGGAAGACCGATGAGCAGTGTCAGCAAGGGAATCAAGAAGGTGGAAGTCGGCCTCAAGTGGGATCCGAGCCCGGCCGGCCGGCCGCCCAACGACCTCGACATCATCGCCGCGACGTACGCGGCGGACGCTCCGTACGGCACCCCCGTCTACCTCGTGCACTTCGACAGCCGCTCCCCCGACGGCACGATCACGCTCAACCGGGACAGCAGGACGGGCCAGGGGTTCGGCTTCGACGAGGTCATGACCCTGGAATTGGACCGGCTCGCCTCCACGGTCGTACGGGTGGTGGTGGGGGTGGCCATACAGCAGCACACGGAGCCGAAGGTCCTGGGCGACATCGCGAACACCGCGGTCCGCATTCGCGAGGGATACACGGACCTGGCGCAGAACGATCTGGGCAGTGTCTCCGGCTCCACCGCCGCGACCGTCGCCGAGTTCACCCGGGACGAGTCAGGGGCCTGGTCGTTCCGCGAATCCGTCCGGGGCTTCGACGCCGACCCGACCTCGTTCGCCTCGCTCATGGGCGGCGCGCACTGAGCCCTCTGCGCGGCCGTCTCCGATCCCGTCACGGGTACGCGAAAGGGGACCGGCCTGAGGCCGGTCCCCTTCGTGACCTTCGTGAGCTGCTGGTCAGCTATCGGTGCGAGCTACGTAGGACGGGTGTGCCCCACGCGGATTCGCCCGGTATCAGCTGCAGCCGCTCGTGGATCCGCAGCCCTCGCAGATGTAGCAGGAGCCCGCGCGCTGCATCTTCGTGCCGCAGGAGAAGCACAGCGGCGCGTCGGCCTGGATGCCCAGCTGCATCTCCACGAGCTCGGCGCTGGTGTGCGCCTGCTGCGGGACCTCCTTGACCGCATCGGACTCGGCCTTCGGCGTGGCGACCGCCTTCAGGGCCTCGGTCTGCCGCGGGGCGGACTGAGCCAGCCCCTCGACGTCGACCTCGTCCTCGGCGGCCTCGTACGAGCCGGTCTCCAGGTGACGCTGACGCTCCTCGGCGGAGTGGATGCCGAGCGCGGAGCGCGTCTCGAAGGGCAGGAAGTCCAGCGCCAGGCGGCGGAAGATGTAGTCGACGATCGACTGCGCCATCCGCACGTCCGGGTCGTCCGTCATGCCGGCCGGCTCGAAGCGCATGTTCGTGAACTTGGAGACGTACGTCTCCAGGGGCACGCCGTACTGCAGGCCGACCGAGACGGCGATGGAGAAGGCGTCCATCATGCCCGCGAGGGTCGAACCCTGCTTGGACATCTTCAGGAAGACCTCGCCGAGACCGTCGTCCGGGTAGGAGTTGGCGGTCATGTAGCCCTCGGCGCCGCCCACCGTGAAGGAGGTGGTGATGCCGGGACGGCCCTTCGGGAGACGCTTGCGGACCGGGCGGTACTCGACCACCTTCTCGACCGCGGAACGGATCGTGTCCTCGGTCTTCTCGGTGATCTCGGCCTTCTCCTGCTCCTTCTTCTTGGCGGAGAGCGGCTGACCGACCTTGCAGTTGTCGCGGTAGATGGCGAGCGCCTTGACGCCCATCTTCCACGCCTCGAAGTAGACCTCTTCGACGTCCTCGACGGTGGCGGTCTCCGGGAGGTTGACCGTCTTGGAGAGGGCGCCCGAGATCCACGGCTGGATCGCGGCCATCATGCGGACGTGGCCCATCGCGGAGATGGAGCGCTCGCCCATGGCGCAGTCGAAGACCTCGTAGTGCTCGGTCTTCAGGCCCGGGGCGTCGATCACATTGCCGTTCTCGGCGATGTGGGCGACGATCGCCTCGATCTGCTCCTCCTGGTAGCCCAGGCGGCGCAGAGCCTGCGGCACGGTGCCGTTGACGATCTGCATCGAGCCGCCGCCGACGAGCTTCTTGAACTTCACCAGGGCGAGGTCGGGCTCCAGGCCCGTGGTGTCGCAGGACATCGCGAGACCGATGGTGCCGGTCGGGGCGATGACGGACGCCTGCGAGTTACGGAACCCGTTCTTCTCGCCGAGGCGGATCACGTCCTGCCAGGCCTCCGTGGCGGCGGCCCAGATCGGCGAGTCCAGGTCGTCCATGCGGACGGCCGTGGCGTTGGCGTCGGCGTGCTGCTTCATGACGCGCTTGTGCGGCGTGGCGTTCTTGGCGTAGCCGTCGTAAGGGCCGACGACCGCGGCCAGCTCGGCGGAACGCTTGTACGACGTACCGGTCATCAGCGAGGTGATGGCGCCGGCGAGGGCGCGGCCGCCGTCGGAGTCGTAGGCGTGACCGGTGGCCATCAGGAGGGCGCCGAGGTTGGCGTAGCCGATGCCCAGCTGGCGGAAGGCGCGGGTGTTCTCACCGATCTTCTGCGTCGGGAAGTCCGCGAAGCAGATGGAGATGTCCATCGCGGTGATGACCAGCTCGACGACCTTGGAGAAGCGCTCGGAGTCGAAGGACTGGTTGCCCTTGCCGTCGTCCTTGAGGAACTTCATCAGGTTCAGCGAGGCGAGGTTGCAGGACGTGTTGTCCAGGTGCATGTACTCGCTGCACGGGTTCGAGCCGTTGATGCGGCCGGACTCCGGGCAGGTGTGCCAGGCGTTGATGGTGTCGTCGTACTGGATGCCGGGGTCGGCGCAGGCCCAGGCGGCCTCGGCCATCTTGCGGAAGAGCGACTTGGCGTCGACCTCCTCGATGACGTCGCCCGTCATGCGGGAGGTGAGGCCGAACTTGCCGCCCTCCTCGACCGCCTTCATGAACGTGTCGTTCACGCGGACCGAGTTGTTGGCGTTCTGGTACTGGACGGACGTGATGTCGTCGCCGCCCAGGTCCATGTCGAAGCCCGCGTCACGCAGGGCGCGGATCTTCTCCTCTTCCTTCACCTTGGTCTCGATGAAGCCCTCGATGTCGGGGTGGTCGACGTCGAGGATGACCATCTTGGCCGCGCGACGCGTGGCGCCACCGGACTTGATCGTTCCTGCGGAGGCGTCGGCACCGCGCATGAAGGAGACGGGACCCGAGGCATTGCCTCCGGAGGAGAGCAGTTCCTTGGAGGAACGGATGCGGGAGAGGTTCAGGCCGGCACCGGAGCCGCCCTTGAAGATCATGCCCTCTTCCTTGTACCAGTCGAGGATCGACTCCATGGAGTCGTCGACGGCGAGGATGAAGCAGGCGGAGACCTGCTGCGGCTGGGGCGTGCCGACGTTGAACCAGACCGGCGAGTTGAAGCTGAAGACCTGGTGCAGGAGGGCGTAGGCCAGCTCGTGCTCGAAGATCTCGGCGTCGGCGGGCGAGGCGAAGTAGCTGTACTCCTCACCGGCCTTGCGGTAGGTCTTCACGATGCGGTCGATCAGCTGCTTGAGGCCGGTCTCGCGCTGCGGGGTACCAACAGCCCCGCGGAAGTACTTACTGGTGACGATGTTGACCGCGTTCACCGACCAGAAGTCGGGGAACTCGACGCCACGCTGCTCGAAATTGACCGAGCCGTCGCGCCAGTTGGTCATGACGACGTCTCGGCGCTCCCAGACCACCTCGTCGTACGGATGCACGCCGGGGGTCGTGTGGATGCGCTCGATACGCAGACCCTTGTTGGCCTTGGACCCCTTGGCGCGGGAACCTCGTGCCGGGCCGCTCGTCGTCTCGGTCATGCCGCCTCCCTGTATCAGGCTAAAACGCCCTGAAGTGCCACGTTCTTCCCTGTGGCACGGATGTGTGTCTGGTGTCGAGGGCATCACAGAGGACGCCCTCAACAGGTCTGGTCAGCCGCCGGCCGGTCAGCCGGTCAGTCGGCGGCAGTGGCGGGCACCGGGACTTCGACAGTCCCTCCGGGCCCGCGGTCATTCACGACGCGCTCTCCGCCCGCGTCGCGCGGCTCCGCGTCCAGCCGCTGTTCCCTCAGCTCCCCGATGGCAGCCTCGAAGTCCTCGAGCGAGTCGAAGGCCCGGTACACGGACGCGAAGCGCAGGTAGGCGACGAGGTCGAGCTCCTGCAGCGGACCCAGTATGGCAAGGCCCACGTCGTGCGTGGTCAGCTCGGCGCTACCGGTGGCGCGCACCGCCTCTTCGACCCGCTGGCCGAGCAGTGCGAGCGCGTCCTCGGTCACCGGACGTCCCTGGCACGCCTTACGGACGCCATTGATGACCTTCGTGCGACTGAAGGGCTCCGTCACACCGCTGCGCTTGATCACCATCAGTGAACACGTCTCCACCGTCGTGAAACGACGGGAGCAGTCGGGGCACTGACGGCGACGGCGAATCGACGTGCCGTCGTCGGTGGTCCGGCTGTCTACTACGCGGCTGTCGGGGTGCCTGCAGAAGGGGCAGTGCATGGAACTCCCAACCCTCCTTCACGGCACGACTCGTAAGCCTCAACGGGCCCGTGGGGCCCTCGAAGCAGCCCCAAGCATAGGCGATGGCCGAGGCCCCGGAAGACCAGGGACCACAACTTCTGGGCCACTGATGCAATCCAACCACTAGATCTGGGGTCTGGCCGCCTTTTCGCACCTCGCGTGTCGTCCGGAGGGTGCTCGCGCCCGCCGCGCGCACGCCGCTCGGAGCGGGGCCGGTGCCGGGTTCGCGAGACGACGAGTGGCAGTATGAGAGGCCCGCGAAGGGACTCAAGACTTCAGCGGTGAAGCGTACCGTAATGAACCGAATTGCCCTTCCGCCCTGGCGGCAGCCATACACCCGCACACATGATCACGGCAGGTAATCGTCGATTTTTCACTCGAACGTGTGTTTGGCGCAACCTTTCGAAAGCAACTACCGTTGGCTAGCTAGGGAGAGAACATCTCGAGAGGGGCCGACCGACGTGACCACCACCGCAGACAGCGCCACCATCACTGCCCAGGACCGTTCTCAGAGCCGACTCGAGCCGGTGCATGCCATGAATGACGCAGCCACGAACCAGGAGGGGCCCGCGCCCACCCGCTCCCTGCCGGGCCGACCTCCAGGCATCCGTGCCGACAGCTCGGGGCTGACCGATCGGCAACGCAGGGTGATCGAGGTCATCAGGGACTCCGTGCAGCGGCGCGGCTACCCGCCGTCGATGCGGGAGATCGGTCAGGCCGTCGGCCTCTCCAGCACCTCCTCCGTCGCACATCAGCTGATGGCCCTGGAGCGCAAGGGTTTCCTGCGCCGGGACCCGCACCGGCCGCGCGCCTACGAGGTCCGGGGCTCCGACCAGCCGAGCAGCCAGCCCACCGACACCACCGGCAAGCCTGCCGCCTCGTACGTCCCGCTCGTCGGCCGTATCGCGGCCGGTGGCCCAATCCTCGCCGAGGAGTCGGTGGAGGACGTCTTCCCGCTCCCCCGGCAGCTCGTCGGCGACGGTGAGCTCTTCGTCCTGAAGGTCGTCGGCGACTCGATGATCGAGGCCGCGATCTGCGACGGCGACTGGGTCACGGTCCGCCGCCAGCCCGTCGCGGAGAACGGCGACATCGTGGCCGCCATGCTGGACGGCGAAGCGACCGTCAAGCGCTTCAAGCGCGAGGACGGCCACGTCTGGCTGCTCCCGCACAACTCGGCGTACCAGCCGATCCCCGGCGACGAGGCGACGATCCTCGGCAAGGTCGTGGCGGTGCTGCGGCGGGTGTGAGACCGCCCCTGACCGGGCCCCGGAACCAACTGCGCCGGTTCCGGGGCCCTGCTATGTCCGGCGCACCCGGCGGCTACTGCTGGTCCAGGGTGCGGAGGGTCATGCAACCGTGCTCAGCCGCCCAGGAACGGGCTTACGCGGGGTCTGTGTGGCCCCGCGCTCTCCACCTGCCGCCCGGCTGCCGCCTCCTTGGCCAGCGCCCTGAGGCAGCGCCTGAGAGGCCTAGCCCTGACCTAACCCTCTTCGGCCTTCGCGGCGGCGTCGATCGCGGCCAGGGAACGGCGCGCCTGATTGCGGTCCGTCGTGTACCAGAAATCAGGCAGCGAGGCCCGCAGGTAGCTGCCGTAGCGCGCGGTCGCGAGGCGGGGGTCCAGGACGGCGACCACGCCACGGTCCCCGGACGCGCGGACGAGACGTCCCGCACCCTGCGCCATCAGGAGGGCCGCGTGCGTCGCAGCGACCGCCATGAAGCCATTGCCCCCGGCCTCGTCCACCGCCTTCTGGCGGGCGCTCATCAGCGGATCGTCGGGGCGCGGGAACGGGATCTTGTCCATGATCACCAGCTGGCAGCTGGCGCCCGGCACATCCACGCCCTGCCAGAGCGAGAGCGTCCCGAAGAGACACGTCTTCGGGTCCGCCGCGAAGCCCTTGATCAGCTCGCCCAGGGTCTCCTCGCCCTGCAGCAGGATGGGCACGTCCAGGCGCTCCCGCAGCTCCTCGGCCGCCCCCTGGGCAGCACGCATGGAGGAGAACAGGCCGAGCGTACGGCCACCGGCCGCCTCGATCAGCTCGGCCAGCTCATCGAGCATGTCACTGCGGGTGCCCTCGCGCCCCGGCCGCGCCAGATGCTTGGCGACGTACAGAATGCCCTGTTTGCCGTAATCGAAGGGCGAGCCGACGTCGAGGCCCTTCCAGACGGGCGCGTCCTCGGACACGGCGCCCTCCGGGGCCAGGCCGAGCGATGCGCCCACCCCGTTGAAGTCGCCGCCGAGCTTCAGCGTCGCGGAGGTGAGGACCACCGAACGGTCGGCGAAGAGCTTCTCCCTGAGGAGCCCCGACACGGACATGGGGGCCACGCGCAGGGAGGCGCCGAAGCGCTCGTGGCGCTCGTACCAGACGACGTCGTACTCGGAACCGTTCGTGATGCGCTCCGCCACGTCGTGGATCGACTCCACGGATGCGAGTGCCTGCTTGCGGACCGCGTCCTCGTCCTGCACCGACTTGTCACGGGTCGAGCCGAGCGCCGTGATGACCGTGCGGGCGGCGTCACGCAGGGCCATCAGCGCGTATCCGAGATCCTCGGGGATCTCCTCGAGGCGGCCAGGCAGAGCCAGCTCCATCAGCCGCTCGAACCCCTCCGACGCGGTCTGGAGCTGATCCGCGGCCTTTTCGTTGACGAGCTTGGCCACACGGCGCACCGCACGGTTCACCTGCCCCGGGGTGAGCTCACCCGTGGCCACGCCGGTGACACGGGAGACCAGCTCATGCGCCTCGTCCACGATCAGCACCTCGTGCTGGGGCAGGACGGGTGCGCCCTCGATGGCGTCGATGGCGAGCAGCGCGTGATTGGTGACGACGACGTCGGAGAGCTTGGCGCGCTCGCGGGCCGCCTCGGCGAAGCACTCCGCGCCGTAGGCACACTTTGAAGCGCCCAGGCACTCCCTGGAGGAGACGGACACCTGGGACCAGGCACGATCCGAGACACCCGGGGTGAGGTCGTCACGGTCGCCCGTCTCGGTCTCGTCCGCCCAGTCCCGCATCCGCAGGAGGTCCTGGCCCAGCTTGCTGGTGGGGGCCGCCGCCTCGAACTGGTCGAAGAGTCCCTCCTCCTCGTCCTGCGGCATGCCTTCGTGGAGCCGGTGCAGACACAGGTAGTTCGAGCGGCCCTTGAGCATGGCGAACTGGGGGCGGCGGCGCAGCAGCGGATGCAGAGCGTCCACCGTGCGCGGCAGGTCCCGCTCCACGAGCTGGCGCTGCAGGGCGAGGGTGGCCGTCGCGATCACCACACGCTCTCCGTGGGCGAGGGCCGGCACGAGATAGCCGAGGGATTTGCCCGTGCCGGTGCCGGCCTGGACCAGCAGGTGGGAGCCGTCGTCGATCGCCTCGGCGACGGTCTCGGCCATGGACACCTGGCCAGGGCGTTCCGTGCCGCCGACAGCGGTGACGGCGGCGTGCAGGAGCTCGGGGAGGGAGGGCTTCGTCATAGCGCGACCACCCTACGGTGCCCCACTGACATTCCGGAGATCACGGCTGGTGGAGGGGGTTCGCCACGGTCCCGTGCACGGCGGCGTGCGGCCGCTCGGAGCGGTCGCGGTAACCGTCGAGGTGGAGGCGGTTCCGGTTGAGACAGAGCCGCTCGATACGGGGTGTGAGCAGGTCGAACATCTCGTACCGCTCCTTCAGCTCCGGAGCGTGTGCCTGGTACCGCAGAATCTCGGCACGTGCCAGCGCCCAGAAATCGTCCTCCGCGACACCCAGTTGCGCCTCGCACAACGGCGCGAGGTAGCGGAAGACGCCCACGAAGAGACCCGAGTGGATGAACTGCGTGAGGAAACCGGGGGGCTCTGTGAGGAGTACGTCGCGTACGGCGTCCGGCATCGAGTCCTGCTCGGGCAGCGGCACGGCGCTCACATTGACGTCGTCCACGAAGTCCTTCACCGCGAGCCGGACAGGCACGTCCTTGTTGTCGAAGACCACGATCGTGTTCTCCCCGTGAGGGGAGAACACTGTGCCGTAGCGGTACAGGAAGTGCAGCAGGGGCGGCAGCAGGGCGCCGAAGAGCCGGCGCAGCCATACCGTGGGGGCCAGCCCCGAGCGTTCCACGAGTTCCGCGACGAAGGCCCGGCCCACGGGATCGGTGTGCGTGAGCGAGGCGAGGGTGCGGGCGCGTTCATCGGGCGCCAGATACTTGCTGACCGGCTCGCGCCAGATCGCGCCGAGCAACTCCCTGTACTGGTAGGGGACTTCCGGTAACTGATCGTAGACGGGGTGCTCGACGGTCACCGAGGCGACTTCGCCGAGCAGGATCACTCCGCATTCGTCCCGTAGGTAGGGGTCTGCGTCGCGCAGCGCGTGCATCCATGCCGTGACGGCGGGAGCGGCGACCGTGCGTTCTGTCGGCAGTCCGCGCCACACAAGGGTGTTGAGGACCGACAAGGGGAGCTTGACGGTGTGCCGGTCCGGGCGGGAGACGTTGAGGAACGTACGGATGGACTGCTGAGGGAGGCGAAGGTCGCCGTCGCTGCAGAGCGGAACGATGGCATCCGTGGCAACGGACGGAGCGAAGAGCGGCAGCACGATCTCGTCCCACTGCCAGGGGTGCACGGGGAGGTAGAGGTAGTCACGCGGATCAAGGCCGCGAGCGCGGAGTAAGTTCGCGAAGGATTCGCGGGTGGCGGCGGCGAGTTCGCGGGTGTAGAGCTGCTGGGCGGTGTCCAGGCCCGCGACGCCTCGGTATACGGCGAGGCTGGTGTGGACGGCGATCCAGGGCAGTGCCGTGGGGTGGCGGGCTTCGGGGGCCCACCGGTCGGTGTCGCCTGCGGAGAAGCCGATGCGTCCCTTGTTGAGGACGATCCAGGGGTGACCGGTCTGGTGCCCTTCGAGTTCCGCGTAGCCGAGGTCGGCGAGCTGGGCGGCGCTCAGCGCCGTGTGGTCGATCCGGGTGTCGGCGCTGAGCGTGACGGTGAGCTCGCGGATGAGGTGGCCGAGTGTGGCGCCGTCGAGACCGAGGGTCCGCCGGGCCAGGACGAGGAACCGCACGGGGTCGTCGAAGGGGGCGGTGGATCCGTCGCCCTCGGCGAGGGTCAGGCCGGCCGGGTCCACGTACCAGCTGCCGTACGAGCCTCGGCGGGCGCGGAAGGTGAGGCAGACGCCGTCTCCTGCGATCGGGGCGGCGGTTCCGTCCCGCTCGGCCGGTTCGAGTCGGAGCCGGTAGGTGCCCTCTGCCTCGTCCGCTGCCGGTATGGGCTGGATGATCTCCTCATACGCGAACTCTCCGATCATCTTGGCCAGCAGGCGGCGCCCGGCCTCGCGCCATCTCTCCCGGTTCAGCTCGGGTGGGCCGTGGAGCTCGGCGGCGGGGTGGGGCATCTGGCCTGCGGGCGGATTCGGCACGGGGACTCCTCAGTGAGGGAACCGGATCGGGTCGAGCGGTGTACTAGGAGTGATGGGGTCACAGCACGGCGCGCAGGGCCCGGTCACGGACCATGAGAGCCGCTCGCTTGCCGGGCAGATCCACTTCGGCGGAGAAGCGGAAGCCGGCGCTCAGGAATGCGGAGACGGAGGGGGTGTTGCGCAGATCGGGTTCTGCTACGACGCGTGCGCATGCGGGGCGGTGGTCGAGTACCAAGTCGGCGACGGCTCGCAGCAACGCGGTGCCCAGGCCGCGGCCGCGGCCGGTGACACTGCCGACCAAGAGGTGGATCCCGGTGTCGTGGGGGCGCGAGGGGTAGTGGCGGGCCAGGGGGTCCAGATCCGCACGGTAGATCTCCCAGTAGCTCATCGGCATGCCCTCCAGCACGCCCAGGCAAGGAACGCTGCGTCCGTCTCCGTCGAGCTGGGAGCGCAGATGGGCCTCTGTGACGCCTTCGGGTCCCGCCAGTTCCCAGAAGGCAGCTACGGCCGGGTCATTCATCCAGCGGGTAATGAGCGGGAGGTCGCGTTCGAGACGCACAGGTACGAGTTGGAAGACGCCGACGGTAGTGGTGACGGGCCCCCAGCCTCCGACGCCGTCCAGTAGATCGTCCGCCACAGCAGCTCGCCCGTCGCTGTCGGCCAGCAGGGCGACGAGCTCGTCGGTCAGGCGCAGGTCGAGGGTGTCTGCGCAGTCGGCGCCGGCAGCGGCGGGCTCGGTCCCGGCGTCGGTGCTCGCATCGGTGGGAGTCACGGCGTCACTCCTGTCAGAAGAGGCGGGTCATGTTCCTCAGGAATGGAGGGGGTTGGAGATGGTGACGTAGACGGATTGGGTGTCGACCGGTCCGACGAGCTCGTCGAGGCCGTGCAACCGGGTCAGCAGATTGGCCTTGCACCGCAGCAGCGGCGAGTCGAGCAGCATCGCGGGCAATGGGGTGCGGAGCCGGTCGGGTCCCGAAGCGACATCGCCGAGGAAGCGGCGGAAGGCGGCCAGCAGCAGCCGTTCGTCCGCGAGCCGTTCGGCGCCGAGGGCACCGATGAGTCCGAGGACGTTGTTGATGCCGAGGTAGTAGGCGAACCGCTCGTCCGTCACCTCGTCGGAGACGAAGGTGTCGCTGTCGTGGCCGATGCCGGGAAGCCGTCGTTCGAGTTCGGTGCGCCGGGATTCCCGGAAGTAGTAGCCCTGGTTGTCGCGGTATCGGCCGCCCACGGGCCAGCCCTCGGAGTCGAGCACGAGCAGAGTGTTCTGCTGGTGCGCTTCCAGGGCGACGCCCGCCTCGCTGTCCAGCCAGAGCACGGGTCGTACTACGGCTTCGAGGTAGCGCAGGAACCACTCGGCGGCGACAGCACCTCGGGGGCGCCCTGTTCGTCCGGCGAGTCGGGTGACCGTCTCGCCGAGCCGGGAATGCATGGCGCGGCGTTCCCGGCAGGCGGGCAGCGCTGAAGGCCGGGGTGAGACGAGGCCGGCGATGCAGGTGACGTCGTCGCCGGGCCCGAAGGGGTTGTGCCGGATCATGACGTCGAGCCCGGGGACGGGCACGCCGTCGGACCCGGTGACGGCGAGCCAGGCGGGGTCGCGGACCACGTCGAAGCAGGGGTGGACCGACTGCCACTCCTCGGCGAGGCCGCTGCGCAGCAGCCGGTGGACCTCGACGCCGCGGTGCAGTTCCTTACGGAGGTTTTCACGACGGGAGTTGGTGATGCGCAGGCCGAGCGAGAGCTTCAGCATGGCGGCCGCGCCGGAGCGGTAGACGGTCCGTACGGAGGAGGTGGGGTGCCAGGGGATGCCGTGAGGGCCGAGGTCCTGGAGGAGCCCGGCGTCCAGCAAGTCGGCAGCGGCGGGGCGGTGCCGGAGCTCGCGGATCTGCCATGGGTGCACGGGCAGGGCGGCACGACCGTCCGGAAGCGGCAGGTCCGGGCCCGCGAGGCGGGCGGTGAGCCGGTCGGCGGGGACAGTGCGGCCGCGCTCGGTCCAGGCCGAGTCGGAGGCGAGTACGGAGCGGTCGACGGCCAGCCAGTGCAGTGCGAACGCGCCGCGCAACTCCGGTGAGTAAAGGCGTGATTCGGTGTCGGATAGGCCTTCGCGGCTTTTGGGGGTGGGGTGGAGGGGATGCCCGAGGAGCAGGGACTGCTCGGCGGCGAGGAAGAGGTCGGGCTCGTCGTCGGGTCGGTCGCGGCGGTCGGCGATGAACTGGGCCGTGCGCCGGACCGAGTCGGCGACGCGGCCTACCAGGTCCGCGCCGTCCGCTGATTCAGCCTGCTCACCCGACTCAGCCGCCTCAGTCGACTCAGTCACATCAGCCGCATCAGCGGGCTCGCTCTGATCAACCGGATCAACCGCTTCAGCCGCGCCACCGGGGCCGCCGCCAAGGCCAGCGGGGTCGCTCGGCGACGGCCCCGTGGCTCGGCGGGCCGTCTCCCGGCTGAGCAGGGCGGCGACGGTGACGGCGTCCACGGGAGGGGCGCTCGCCGGGCCGTCCTCCAGGTAGGGGAGGCTGAAGCGGTGCCATCCGGTGGCCGACCAGTAGTGGACGGGGACGAGCAGGGCCGTTCCACTGGCCGGGAGAGGGATGCGCAGGACTCCGCGTTCCGGCGCGGGGAGGTTGTTCTCCCTGACCCAGCAGCGCAGGAGGTTCTCGACGGCCGCCACTTGGGCTGCGGTGTACGGGTCTGGGTGTTCGAGCAGGTCGGTGGAGGTGCCGTGCAGGCGCTCGGCTTCCTGGCCGCCACCCTTCTGCCGGGGGACCGTACCGGACTCCGCCACCAGTGAGGTGTGCGCGCCGCACGCGTCTGGGGCGTGAGGGTGGGGCCGGCCTTCGGATGCGGGGGTGGCGTTCAAGAGGGGCTTCCTTGCGAGATTGTCCGGGGCTCCGTGTGCGACAGGTCCGGTGCGCGCTCGGCGATGCGTGTCCGCAGGGAGCGGCCGGGGTCCGTCTTGGTCATCCGTGGTGGGTACGCGCTGCGGTCGTCAGAGCGTCGGCCAGGCGGTCGAGGATCGCGGCGGCCTGTTCGTCGGTGATGGTCAGTGGAGGGAGGAGCCGTACGACGCTGGAGTGGCGGCCGCCGAGTTCGACGATCAGACCCCGGTGCAGGCATTCGCGCTGGACTGCCGCGGCGAGTCCGGGTGCCGGTGGGTGGGGTGGGGTGGTGGCATGGAGTTCGGCCGAGGAGGTGCTGGGCCGGTCGGGCGCGGTTCCCGTGGAGGCGCCGGCAGGCAGGGCCTCCACGGACTCGCAAAGGGGGGAGGGCTGTGGTGGCGGGACCAGGCCCGACTTCGCCGAGGCCCGCTCCCCCCTCGCGATCTGCTCCCCCCTCGCGATCTGCTCCACCCCCGAGATCTGCTCCACCCCCGAGACCTGCTCCGTCTCCGAACCCGGATCCACCAGTTCCACTCCGATCATCAGGCCTCGGCCGCGGACCTCGCCGATGCAGGGGTGATCGGCGGCCAGGGAGCGCAGTTGGGCGAGCATGCGGGCGCCGAGGGTGGCGGCGCGTTCGGCGAGGCCGTTCTCACGGACGTAGGCGAGGGTCGCCGCGCCTGCGGCCATGGCGAGTTGGTTGCCGCGGAAGGTGCCCGCGTGCGCGCCGGGCGGCCAGACGTCGAGGTCGTCGCGGTAGACCACGACGGCCAGGGGGAGGCTGCCGCCGATCGCTTTCGAGAGCACCATCACGTCCGGGACGACGCCGCTGTGCTCGACAGCCCAGAAGGCGCCGGTGCGGCCGACGCCCGTCTGGACCTCGTCCGCGATGAGCGGGATGCCGCGCGCGGCGGTGATCTCCCGCATCCTGCGGAGCCAGGCGTCGGGTGCCGGGAGGACCCCGCCCTCGCCCTGCACCGGTTCGAGGATCATGCCGGCCGGTGTCGGTACGCCCGACTTGGTGTCATCGAGGAGGTTTTGGGCCCATCGGGCGGACAGTTCCGCGCCGCGCTCGCCGCCGACGCCGAAGGGGCAGCGGTAGTCCTGCGGGTAGGGCAGGCGCGCGACGCGTACGTCCCGTGCGCCGCCGGACACTTCGAGCGCCCCGGCCGTCATCCCGTGGTAGGCGCCGGTGAAGGCGAGCATGCCGTCGCGGCCGGTGGCCGCCCGGACCAGTTTCAGCGCTGCCTCCACCGCGTCCGTGCCCGCGGGGCCGCAGAACTGGATGCGTGCGCGGTCCGCCAGGCCGTGCGGCAAGGTCTGGAACAGCTCGGTGGTGAAGGCGTCCTTGACGGGCGTCGCCAGATCGAGGACGTGCAGCGGCGCCCCGGAGTCGAGGACCTTCCTGATCGCCTCAAGCACCACGGGGTGGTTGTGGCCGAGGGCCAGGGTTCCCGCTCCCGAGAGGCAGTCGAGGTAGCGACTCCCGTCGGCGCCTTCGATCGTCAGGCCGCGGGCCCGGACCGGCACGATCGGCAGGGCTCGCGCATAGGTGCGTGCCGCGGATTCACGTGCCGATTGGCGGCGCAGGATCCCCTCATGGGCGGTGGAGTACACCGCGGGATCCGCCGAGTGGTGCGTCGCACGGTTGGTCGCGGCCTCCCGCTCCGTCCCCGGCGGGGTCGTCGGTCCGGGCTCCGGTGCCGATTGTCCACGGGGCTGCGGGGCGGACTGCGGTGCGGGGTGAGGGGCGGGCTGCGTCACGGAACGTTCTGCGGACACTGCCGCGGGCGCAGGCTCGGTCACGGCCACGACTGTGGGTCCTCCCGCTGTGGACGAGCGCGTCCGTCCGGTGCGGCTCCGGAGAGCTCCATGTGGGCGGTAGCGCGGGCGAGTTGGGCAGGGGTATGAACGCAGGCGGCGACTCCCCCGTAGGTACCAACGACGAGGAACGCGCGGAATCACGGGTCAATGGAAGATCCTTGCCGTGACGGAACCGTTGCCCTTCCGTCGGCCGTCCCCAACGGCACCGGCATAGTGTGGGGGCCGTTCATCAGCGACAGGCGCACCGCTCCCCCGAGCAAATCGGAGCAAATCCAGCGAAGGGGTGCCGCACCGGTGGCAACGGGTGTTCCGCACCCGGATGTCCAGCACTTTGGAACGATTTCGAGGCCCAGGGGGATTCTCACCATGCGACCCATACGTCCGTCCTTCACCGTTCGCAGTAGGAGGAGCGCGCGCACCAGAACGTCCCCCGTGGCAGCCGTCGTCGCGCTCGGAGCCGTGCTGGCGCTGACCGCCACGGCCTGTGGGCCCAACGAGGACAACGCCGGCGGCGACTCGTCCTCGTCGCAGGCCGGCGACAGCAACGGCGACGACAACCTCAAGATCCCGGACGGCCTCAAGGACAAGCTCAAGGAGCACGGGTTCGACCTGGACAAGTGGAAGAACGGCGCCTGGAAGAACTGGAACAAGGACGACTGGCTGCGCGAGGCGGGCGACTTCGTCAACCCGATCATCGAGGACCTGTGGGACCCGGACCGGATGCGGGACGCGGACAAGAACCCCGACCGGAGCGTCGACGACAATGACATCTCCGGTGACCAGGGCATCACCGACCCGACCCCCGAGCCCGTCGAGGCCGCGGCCGTGAAGACGCCGTACCACGACCAGGCCCCGGCCTCCGGCAAGCTGTTCTTCGACAGCCCCAAGGGTTCGATGGTCTGCTCCGCGACCGTGGTGAAGGACCCGGCTCACCCCGGCAAGTCCAACATGGTGTGGACCGCCGGCCACTGCGTGCACGACGGCAAGAACGGCGGCTGGTACCGCAACATGGTCTTCGTCCCGTCGTACAACGACAGCGGTAAGTCGGCCGCGGAGCTGCGGAACGCCCCCAAGGAAGAGGTCGCTCCGTACGGCGTCTGGTGGGGCGACTGGGCACAGACCTCCGACCAGTGGATCGAGCAGGGCGGTCCGACGGGCGGCAAGGGCGCGCCGTACGACTTCGCGGTCATGCATGTGAAGCCCGAGAAGGGCAGCGAGGGCAAGTCGCTCGAGGAGACCGTCGGTTCGGCGCTTCCGGTGGACTTCAACGCCCCGGCCGTGCCGCAGCTCAGGAGCATGACGGCGACCGGCTACCCGGCCGCTCCGCCCTTCGACGGGCAGAAGCTGTTCCAGTGCGCGGACAAGCCGGGCCGGCTCTCGATGAGCAAGCCGGACCCGACGATGTACCGCATCGGCTGCACCATGACCGGCGGTTCGTCCGGTGGCGGCTGGGTCGCCCAGGGGCAGGACGGCAAGCCCGCCCTGGTCTCGAACACCTCCATCGGCCCCGTGACGGCCGGGTGGCTGGCCGGCCCGCGCTTCGGCAAGGAGGCCAAGGGCATCTACAACGCGGTCAGCAAGAAGTTCGCCGGGCAGTAAAGACGCCGGCTCGGTAGGCGCTACGGCGGCGGGGTGCGGGAAACCTTCACCACCCCGCCGCCGTTCGTCCCCGAGCGCACAGGCATAGTTGGGTGTCGCTTCGACGCGGGGGCCTGCACAGTTCTCCGCGTCCATGCATGACAAGTACATGGCAAATGTGGCACTTACACGTTCCAACGGGGGTAGCAGCACCATGCGTTCCACTCGTGCGCCGTTCGCGCGCAGCCGCGGTCGGCGGGTCGCACTCGCCGCCACCGGGCTCGCGGCGACCTTGGCGCTCACCGCCACGGCCTGTGGCCCGAGCGACGACAAGGCGAGCGACAAGCCGGACGGCACCACGTCCCAGGGTTCCGACGGCGCCGGCTCCGGTTCCGACTCCAAGCTGCCCGGCGCCCTCGCCGACAAGCTCAAGGAGCGGGGCATCGACCTGGACGACTGGAAGGACGGCGCCTGGAAGCGCTGGAAGAAGGAGGACTGGCTGCGCGAGGCCAAGGACTTCGCCAACCCGGTCATCGAGGGGCTCTGGAAGCCCGAGCGGATGAAGAAGGCCAAGGACCCGAACAAGACGATCGCCGCGAAGGACGCCGCCGCCGACCAGGGCGCGACCGACCCGGAGCCGGCGCCGGTCCAGGCCAAGCCCGAGAAGTCGCCGTACCACGAGAACGCCGCCCCCGTCGGCAAGATCTTCTTCGACGCCCCCAAGGGGTCGATGGTCTGCTCCGGCACCGTCGTGAAGGACCCGCGCAACCCGGGCAAGTCCAACCTCGTCTGGACCGCGGGCCACTGCGTGCACGCCGGCAAGGACGGCGGCTGGTACCGCAACATCGCGTTCGTGCCGTCCTACAACGACCTGGGCAAGTCCGAGGCCGCCCTGCGCAACGCGGCCCCGCAGGAGATCGCTCCCTACGGCCAGTACTGGGCGGACTGGGTCTCGACCTCCAACGAGTGGATCAACGGCGGCGGTCCGACGGGCGGCTCGGGGGCGACCTACGACTACGCCGTCCTGCACGTGAAGCCGGAGCAGGGCGGCAAGTCCCTGGAGGAGACCGTCGGCAACGCGCTCGACGTCGACTTCTCGGCCCCGTCCACGCGGAGCGTGAGCTCGATGGGCGCGTGGGGCTACCCCGCCGCCCCGCCGTACGACGGCCTGATCATGCACCGGTGCGTCGACAAGCCGGGTCGCCTCTCGCTGTCGCCGTCCCTGCCGACGATGTACCGCATCGGCTGCACCATGACCGGTGGCTCCTCCGGCGGTGGCTGGTTCCGCGTGGTGGGCGGCAAGACGAAGCTCGTGTCGAACACCTCGATCGGCCCGGCCGAGAACACCTGGCTGGCCGGACCCCAGCTGGGCCGGGGTGCCCAGCAGGTCTACGACATGATGAGCAAGAAGTACGGCTCGCAGTAGCCGCCGAGCCCCGGATGACACGGCGAAGGCCCGCCCCTGCAAGAGGGGCGGGCCTTCGCCGTGTGCTGAGTGAACTACGGGTGAGGCTTCCGGGCTCAGTGCCTGGCCGGCACGTACGGAGCGAGTTCCGCCGCGAGCTCCTCGTGCACCTGCGCCTTGAGCAGGGTGCCCTCGGCGGTGTGCTCCTCGGAGAGCACCTCGCCCTCGGCGTGTGCCCGCGAGACGAGCTGGCCGTGCGTGTACGGAACGAGGGCCTCGATCTCGACCTCGGGGCGCGGCAGTTCCGTGTCGATGAGCCTGAGCAGCTCGTCGATCCCGGCACCGCTTCGCGCGGAGACCGCGATCGCGTGCTTCTCGTTGCGCAGGAGGCGCTGGAGGACCAGCGGGTCCGCCGCGTCCGCCTTGTTGATCACCACGATCTCGGGCACATCGGTGGCGCCCACATCGCGGATCACCTCGCGCACGGCGGCGAGCTGCTCCTCCGGCACCGGGTGCGAGCCGTCCACCACATGCAGGATCAGGTCGGAGTCGCCGACCTCTTCCATCGTGGAGCGGAACGCCTCGACGAGGTGATGCGGCAGGTGCCGGACGAAACCGACGGTGTCGGCCAGGGTGTAGACCCGGCCGCTCGGCGTCTCGGCCCGGCGCACGGTCGGGTCGAGGGTGGCGAACAGCGCGTTCTCCACCAGGACGCCCGCGCCCGTGAGGCGGTTGAGGAGCGAGGACTTGCCCGCGTTCGTGTACCCGGCGATCGCGACCGAAGGCACCTTGTTGCGCCGGCGCTCCTGCCGCTTGATGTCGCGGCCCGTCTTCATCTCCGCGATCTCCCGGCGCATCTTCGCCATCTTCTCGCGGATCCGTCGCCGGTCCGTCTCGATCTTGGTCTCACCGGGACCGCGGGTGGCCATGCCACCACCGCCGCCGCCACCCATCTGACGGGAGAGCGACTGGCCCCAGCCACGGAGCCTCGGCAGCATGTACTGCATCTGCGCGAGGGCTACCTGCGCCTTGCCCTCTCGGGACTTGGCGTGCTGGGCGAAGATGTCGAGGATCAGGGCGGTCCTGTCGACCACCTTGACCTTGACGACGTCTTCGAGGTGGATCAGCTGCCCCGGGCTCAGCTCACCGTCGCAGACGACCGTGTCCGCGCCCGTTTCGAGCACGATGTCGCGCAGCTCCATGGCCTTGCCGGAGCCGATGTACGTCGCCGGGTCGGGCTTGTCGCGGCGCTGGACGAGGCCGTCGAGCACGAGCGCGCCCGCCGTCTCGGCGAGAGCCGCCAGCTCGGCGAGGGAGTTCTCCGCATCCTGGACCGTTCCCGAAGTCCACACGCCGACGAGCACCACACGCTCCAGGCGGAGCTGTCGGTACTCGACTTCGGTGACGTCCTCGAGCTCGGTGGAGAGGCCCGCGACGCGGCGCAGGGCCGCGCGCTCGGAGCGGTCGAACTGGTCGCCGTCCCGGTCTCCGTCGATCTCGTGGCTCCAGGCGACGTCCTCTTCCATCAGGGCATCGGCCCGAAGACCTTCGGGGTAGTTCTGCGCGAAGCTCTGTGCGTCCTGGGAAGGGGAAGAAGAGGAGGTCATTGGGTCCTAACGTCGATACGTCGATGGAATGTGCGGCGGATGCGGGATCCGTCACTGTCGACAACGCCCGGGCTGGTCCGGAGATTCCCGGCACCGGCCGGATCCGGCCCTGAGAAGTCCCCGAGGGGAAATCCCGGACGGACCGCGCCGCCGACCTGAAGATGGTTGCACGGCACGGTCCGTCTCGTCACCCGGATTATTTCGCGGTCTTCCCGGGTTTCGTGGACTTCCAGTCCGGATGCCCGGGCATCGGCGGCGTCTTCTTCCCGTACAGCCAGGCGTCGAAGAACCCGCCCAGGTCACGCCCGGCAGTCAGGGAGGCGAGCCGCACGAAGTCGGCGGTGGCGACGTTGCCGTCGCGGTGGAGGCGGATCCACTGCCGCTCCACGCGCTCGAAGGCGGCCTTTCCGATCTCCTGGCGCAGGGCGTAGAGCACCAGCGCGCTGCCGTCGTAGACGACGGGACGGAAGATGCTGATCTTCTTTCCGGGCGCCGGCGCCTTCGGCCTGGCCGGCGGCCCGCCGGCCGCACGCCAGATGTCCGACTGGGTGTAGGCGGCCCGCATCCGGTCCGTCAGGGGCTTCTTCGCCTTCTCCTGCGCGAAGAGGGCCTCGTACCAGGTGGCATGGCCTTCGTTGAGCCAGAGGTCCGACCAGCTACGGGGGCTGACGCTGTCACCGAACCACTGGTGTGCGAGCTCGTGCACCATGATCGCCTCGACGTACCACGCCGGGATCTCGGGGCGGGTGAAGATCTCTCTCTCGAAGAGAGAGAGCGTCTGCGTCTCCAGCTCGAAGCCGGTCTGCGCGTGGGCGATCAGGACGCCGTAGACCTCGAAGGGGTAACGGCCGACCTTCTTCTCCATCCAGTCGATCTGGCCGGGCGTCTTCTTCAGCCAGGGTTCCAGGACCTTGCGGTCCTTGGTGGGCACCACATCTCGTACCGGGAGGCCGTTCGGCCCTTCTCGGCGCACCACGGTGGAACGGCCGATCGACACCTGGGCCAGTTCGGTCGCCATCGGGTGGTGGGTGCGGTACACCCTGGTGGTGGCTGCGGCGCCGTGTCGGCTCTCGGACTCCGGGAGGCCGTTGGCGACGGCGGTCAGCCCCTGGGGTGCGGTGATCCGGAAGGTGAACTCGGCCTTGTCCGCGGGGTGGTCGTTGCACGGAAAGACCAGGTGGGCGGCGTCCGCCTGGTTGGCCATGGCGAGTCCGTCACCGGTGCGCAGCCAGCCGCCCCCGCCGTTCTTCGTGGGCATGGGATCGCTGGTGTGCCGGACGGTGATCCGCAGCCGGTCGCCGGGCCCGACCGGCGCGGTCGGCGTGACGACCAGGTCCTCGCCGCTGCTTTCGAAGCGTGCGCGCTCGCCGTTCACCTCGACGGAACGCACCGTGCCGTGCGCGAAGTCGAGATTCACGTGCTCCAGGAGGGCGGTCGCCTGTGCGTCGATCTTGGTGACGGCGTTCAGCGGCTTGCTGTTGTCACCTCCGTAGGTGAAGGCGATGTCGTACGACATCACGTCGTACCCGGGGTTGCCCAGGTGCGGGAAGAGCGGGTCGCCGATGCCGAGCGGGGCGACCGGTGACGGTGCGCTCGCCGCGATGAGGGCGGCGGAGGCGGTCGCCGCGATCAGTGCGGCGGCGATGCGGGGGGTGCGGAGGGCCTTCGGCCGGGAGGCCGCGGTCCGAGGGGTGAGCAGCATGAACTACCGCTATCAGCGTGTGCCCTCCCGCACGTGCCGACGCGCGCCGGGCCACTCGAACGAGTCGCCGTCGGGCGTGACTTGGCCGAGCGGAGTCACGCGTACGAAGTGGGCCGGTGCGCCCTCGTCAGTGCGCGGCGGCCGCCGGATGCTGGGCGCGGTTCACGTCGTACACCCCGGGCACCGCGCGCATCGCCCGCATCAGCCCTGGCAGGTGCGCCGCGTCCGGGAGTTGCAGCGTGTACGTATGGCGCACTCGCTGTTGGCTCGGCGGCTCCACGGTGGCCGAGATGATCGCCACCCCTTCGAGGGCGATCGCTTCGGTGAGGTCGGCGAGCAGATGGGCCCGGCCGAACGATTCAGCGATCAAGGTGACCCGGCACTCGGCGGTGTCCCCCCAGTGCACGCCGACCTCGGGGCGCCCGACCTCCTTCATCCGCGCCACGGCGGGACAGCCGACCCGGTGGACGGTCACGACACCGCCGCGCACGGCGAAAGCGGTGACGTCGTCGGGCGGCACCGGCGTACAGCACCCCGCGAGGCGGACGCTCGCACCCTCGCGGTCCACGACGGCGTTCGCCGCGGCGGGCCGTGCCGCTGCGGAGGGTTCCGGTTTCGGTACGGGCGCCGATGCCTGCTGGGGCGGGCGCTGTGCGGCCGGCGTCGGCACGGGCGCCGCGGGCGCCGGGTGGGTGGTGAGCCAGCGCCGGATGGCGATGCGCGCGGCGGGCGTGCGGGCGTGGTCCAGCCACTCGCGCGAGGGGCCGGAGGTCAGGTCCTGGCCCATGAGCAACTGGACCGTGTCACCGTCCCGCAGGACCGTGCTGAGCGTCGCGAGGCGGCCGTTGACGCGTGCTCCGATGCAGGCGTGCGCGTCCTCGCCGTACTGGGCGTAGGCGGCGTCCACGCAGCTGGCGCCCGCCGGCAGGCCGAGCGTGCCGCCGTCGGGCCGGAAGACGGCGATCTCGCGGTCCTGGGCGAGGTCCTCCCGCAGCGTCGACCAGAACGTGTCCGGGTCCGGGGCGGCCTGCTGCCAGTCGAGGAGCCGGGAGAGCCAGCCGGGCCTCGTCGGGTCCACCCGCTCGTCGTCGGCGCCGTCGGACGGCTCCTCCGAAGGAGGAGCGTAGGGGTTGCGCAGTGCGACCACGCCCGCCTCGGCGACCTGGTGCATCTGATGCGTGCGGATGAGTACTTCGGCGACTTCGCCGTCGGAGCGGGTCACGGCCGTGTGGAGCGACTGGTAGAGGTTGAACTTCGGTACGGCGATGAAGTCCTTGAACTCCGAGACGACCGGAGTGAAGCAGGTGTGCAGTTCCCCGAGGACTCCGTAGCAGTCCGCGTCCTCGTTGACGAGCACGAGGAGCCGGCCGAAGTCGGACGCGCGGAGTTCGCCGCGCTTGCGGTGCACGCGGTGGACGGAGACGTAGTGCCGCGGCCTGATGAGGACCTCGCCGGCGATGCCCGCGTCCCGCAGCACGCCGCGTACATCGTCCGCGATGGCGCCCAGCGGGTCGTCCGCGCTCTCCGCGTTGGCGGCGACCATGGCCTTGACCCGGGCGCACTCCTCCGGATGGAGGATCGCGAAGACGAGATCCTCCAGTTCGGTCTTGAGCGCCTGCACACCGAGGCGCTCGGCGAGCGGAATGAGCACGTCCCGGGTCACCTTGGCGATGCGGGCCTGTTTCTCGGGCCGCATGACACCGAGAGTGCGCATGTTGTGCAACCGGTCGGCAAGCTTGATCGACATGACGCGTACGTCGTTGCCGGTGGCGACGAGCATCTTGCGGAAGGTCTCGGGCTCGGCCGCCGCTCCGTAGTCGACCTTCTCCAGCTTGGTGACGCCGTCGACCAGATAGCAGACGTCGTCGCCGAACTCGGCCCGCACCTGGTCGAGGGTCACGTCCGTGTCCTCGACGGTGTCGTGGAGCAGGGACGCGGTCAGGGTCGTGGTCTCGGCACCGAGCTGGGCGAGGATCAGGGTCACCGCGAGCGGGTGCGTGATGTACGGCTCACCGCTTTTGCGCATCTGACCGCGGTGGGAGGACTCGGCCAGTACGTACGCGCGGCGCAGCGGCTCCAGGTCGGCGTCCTGGTAGTGCGCCCTGTGGGCCTCGGCGACGTGGCCGATCGCGTCCGGGAGCCGGTCCCGGGTGCCGGATCCGAGCAGGGCCGCACGGCCGAGCCTGCGCAGATCGAGGCGGGCGCGGCCGCGCCTGCGCTGGACCCCGGGCGTCGCGGGGCCGGGCGTGGCTGGGTTCGTGGCCTCCGCACTCATGGGCACCTCCGGCTGCTTCGACCGGCGGTGAGCGGACGACGGCATACTCCGTCCGGGCCGGTGCTTGATGCTACCGAGCCCATCACGCGGCGCTGACCGCCTCTCGCCGAGCGTGAAACGGATCACCCATTCGAGCGACAGTTCATGGGAGTACCGTTTCGAGCCATTCGGACGCGATCTCGCCCTCGGCGACGATCACCGCGCCGCCCGTCATCTCGATCTCGCCGTCGGGCCGCTCGGTGATCGTCAGGCGTCCGCCGGGCAGGTCGACGGCGTAGGTGACGGGGGCCCCGGTCACGGCCGGGTCCACGCCGTCCCTGCGGGCCGCCGCCACGGCGACGGCGCACGCGCCCGTGCCGCAGGAGCGGGTCTCGCCCGCGCCGCGCTCGTGCACGCGCATGGCGACGTGGTGGGGGCCGCGGGGGACGACGAATTCGACGTTCACCCCGTGCGGGTAGGCGGCGGCCGGGCTGAAGGGCGGCGGGTCGTAGAGGCTGCCGGCTTCGGAGAGGTCGTCCACGAAGGCGACCGCGTGCGGATTGCCCATGCTGACGTTGCGCGCGGGCCATCGGCGGTCGCCGACCGAGACGGTGACGTCGCCCTCAAGGAGCAGCGCCTTGCCCATCCCCACGGTGATCTCGCCGCCGGACTCGGCCTTGGCGATGTGCACGGTCTTCACGCCGCCCCGGGTGGCCACCGCCAGGTCGCCCTCGTCGACATGCCCCGCACGCTGCAGGTAGCGGGCGAAGACGCGCACGCCGTTGCCGCACATCTCCGCGAGCGATCCGTCGCCGTTGCGGTAGTCCATGAACCACTCGGCCCGCTCCGCCAGATGGCGCGCCTCGGGGTGGGCGGCGGAGCGTACGACATGGAGGAGGCCGTCGCCACCGATGCCCGCGCGGCGGTCGCACAGAGCGGCCACGGCGGCCGGAGGCAGCTCGATGGCGTTGTCGGGGTCGGGGATGATCACGAAGTCGTTCTCGGTCCCGTGCCCCTTGAGGAAGGCGATCCGCGTGCTCATTCCTCGATCGTACGGGGTGGGTACGACACTCGGTTCACGGAGTGCGGCCGGGAAGGCGGGCCGCAGAGGTTTTCCGACCTCAGCGGAGTCTGGCCACCCGCCACACGGCGAGGACCACGGCGCCCAGGAACGTCAGGGCGTACGCGGAGACGACCCGCCAGTCCGGGCGGCGACCGGAGCCGCGCTCGGGCAGCCCCGGCCAGGTGTGCCCCACGCGGCGGGCGGCCATCATGCCCCAGCCTGCGGCGCAGCAGCTGATCAGCAGACCGAGCATGGCGACCACCGCGCCGCCGTCGCCGAATTCGAAGGCGAGCGGGAAGGCGAACATCAGCGAACCGACCGCGGCCAGGATCACGATGGGCGCGAGCTGCCAGATGCGCAGGCGGCGCTGTGGGCGCAGCTCGACCTCGACCTCGGCCTGCGCCGTCATCCCGTCCGCGCCGGGACCGTCGTCGCTCACACTGCCCGGGGTCTCGTCGGGACCGTCGGGACTCAGTTGCTCTTCGCCGCCATGTGCGGTGTCACGAGGGCCGGCCTCCATCGCCACGCGCCCTCCACTTCGGACTCCACCGGTCGATCGATGGTCGATGATGGCACGGCGTCAGGCACCGGGATGACCGCCGGAGCGTCCCGATGCCATCACGTGATCAGGCTGTGACCGGTCGTTCGACCAACGCCAGTGCGCGTGCCCGGAGTTCCCCTCGGTCGGCCTCGGCACCACTGAGCCAGCTCACCCGCGGATCGCGGCGGAACCACGAGTCCTGACGGCGCGCGAAGCGCTTGGTGGCGCGTACGGTCTCGGCACGCGCCTCGTCCTGTGTGCACTCCCCCGCGAGCGCCGCGAGCACCTGCTGGTAGCCGAGCGCGCGTGAAGCCGTGCGCCCTTCGCGCAGCCCCTGCGCCTCCAGTGCACACACCTCGTCGACCAGGCCCCCCTCCCACATGCGGTCCACGCGCGTGGCGATGCGTTCGTCGAGTTCGGGACGTGCCACGTCGACGCCGATCTGGAGGGTGTCGTACACCGAGTCGTGGCCGGGGAGGTTGGCGGTGAAGGGCTTGCCGGTGATCTCGATGACCTCCAGGGCGCGGACGATCCGGCGGCCGTTGCTGGGCAGGATCGCCTGCGCCGCTCCTGGGTCGGCGGCGGCCAGGCGGGCGTGCAGCGCACCGGATCCGCGCAGCGCGAGCTCCTCCTCCAGGCGGGCGCGGACGGCCGGGTCGGTGCCGGGGAACTCCAGGCGGTCCACGGCCCCCCGGACGTACAGTCCGGAGCCGCCGACCAGGATCGGCCAGCGCCCCTCGGCGAGGAGGCGGTCGATCTCGGCGCGGGCCAGTTTCTGGTACTCGGCGACGCTGGCCGCCTCCGTGACGTCCCAGATGTCGAGGAGGTGGTGCGGGACGCCGCCACGCTCCTCGGGCGTCAGTTTGGCGGTACCGATGTCCATCCCCCGGTACAGCTGCATGGAGTCGGCGTTGACGATTTCGCCGCCGAGGGACTGGGCGAGGAAAACGCCCAGATCGGACTTTCCTGCCGCGGTCGGACCGACGACGGCGATGACCCGCGGGGCGGGGGCTGCACTACTCACCGCCCCAGTCTCGCAAACGCGGGGCTCTCTTCCCGAACGAGCTACGTGACGGCACGGCTCCGGGGTCGTTGCCTGTTGCGAGGTTCCGGCCGCCGGTTTCGAGGACCGATCACCGGTGCGCCGCAATGAGACGCACCGGGCGGGGCGGGATTTCGCCCACACGAGTAACGTATGGAGTAGATATGGGCGTTTTTGCACGGTTCCGTCGGAAGGCCAAGGACGGCGAAGAAGCGTCAACGACCGAGGCAGCTGCCGCCGCGCTGACGGCCGAGCCCGAGGAGGCCGAGGGCCTTCCCGAGGCCGGCACCGATGCGAAGCCCGCTGCCGAGGCCGGCACGGACGCCGAGGGTGCCGCCGAGGAGAAGTCCGCGGAGCCCGCTGACGCGGCCGCCGCGGAGGGCGTGGAGATCCCGAAGCAGCAGTCCGCCGAGGCCGCCGCCGACAGCGAGGCCGGTGAGGGCGCCCGGAAGTAGCTCCCCAGCGAGGGAAGGTGTACCCATGGGCTTCCTGGACCAACTGAAAGCCAAGCTCGCCCCTGCCAAGGACAAGGTCTCGGACCTCGCGCAGCAGCACGGGGACAAGATCGACCAGGGCCTGGAGAAGGCCGCGAAGGTCGTCGACGAGAAGACCAAGGGCAAGTACAGCGACAAGATCCAGGCGGGCACGGGAAAGGCGAAGGACGCGGTCGACCGCCTCGCAGGGGCGGACGAGGGCAAGAACCCGGGCGGCAGCGCCACCCCTCCGTCGCCCCCACCACCCCCTCCGGCTTCCTGAACCACAGCGGCGGACGGCCGCGGAGCACACCGCTTCGCGGCCGCCACCGTCCGTCCCGGCCGGTTCGCCGGAAGTGGCCGGTCCGCCCGGCGTCCCGGGCTACGACCAGGCGGCCACCACATAGCCCACGCCGTACGGCGCGTCCTCGTAGAGAAGCTCGCCGCTCAGCGACGCGCCCTCCGCCGCGCCTGCCAGCACCTGCCACGGGGCGCGGCCCGCCGCCTTCAGTTCGTACGCGAGGCCCGCGTCCAGCGCCTTCAGCGCCGCCACATCGGCTGCGCCGAGGGCACGTCCGACCTCCGCGTCGAAGTCGGCCGCCCGCTCGTCCAGGTACCCCGGGGCCTTGAGCGTGCGGCACGCGCTGGAGTCGCCCATCACCAGCAGTGCCACGCGGTCCGCGCGTGCCCCGATCTCCCCTCCGACTTGAATACACCGCTCGGCGGGAAGTGGTTCCCCCACTCCGAGACCTTCCACCGGGGCGGTCGACCACCGCGTCTGCCCGAGCAGCCATCCGGCCACCGCGAGGGACGGCGGCAGCGGACGCTGAGGGGCGGCGTCCGGCGCCGTGCCGGGCCGGGAGGTCTCCCGCGCCGGCCCGGGACCAAGGTGTACGTCGAGGTCCACCCCGAAGCCGCGGAAGGATCCGCGTGCGCCCTGGGGGTGCGGCCCGCGGCCGCTCTGCTCGGCGGGGCCGACCACGACGAGGCGGTCGGGCCGTGCGGCGGCGAGCACCCCGATGGCGTCCGAGCAGGCCGCGCGCGCGGCGTCCAGTTCAGGACCGGCGCCCGCGGCGACCTCGGGGACGAGCAGCGGCGGACAGGGGCAGACGGCAGCGGCGACAAGCATGATCCGCAGCGTAACGCGCCCCTGTCGGCCGATCGTTTCCGATCCCCGCCCCGGTGAGCATCGATTCCGGATCCCGCCCCGGTGCGGGCCTTGCGCCCGCCCCCGTGGTCCCACCGGCTGTGCGGTCAGTCGCAGCCGCAGCCGCTGCCCGCTGCCGCGGGGAGCGGCTCCGGGGCGCCGATCTTCGGCAGGCCCAGCATCACGCCCGCGGGCTTCGCGGCCGCCTCGGTGTTCCGTTTCTCCCAGGCGTCACCCGCGCGCGTGGGGCGCACGTTCAGTACGGCGCCCTCGGCCAGCAGGTGGTGCGGCGCGGCGTAGGTGATCTCCACGGTCACGACGTCACCGGGTCGCACCTCGGTGTCCGGCTTGGTGAAGTGGACCAGTCGGTTGTCGGGGGCGCGGCCGGAGAGGCGGTGCGTGGCGCCGTCCTTGCGGCCCTCGCCCTCGGCCACCATCAGGTCCAGGGTGCGGCCGACCTGCTTCTTGTTCTCCTCCCATGAGATCTCCTCCTGGAGGGCCACCAGCCGCTCGTACCGCGACTGGACGACCTCCTTGGGGATCTGCCCCTCCATGGTCGCCGCGGGCGTCCCGGGGCGCTTGGAGTACTGGAAGGTGAAGGCGCTCCCGAAGCGGGCCTCGCGGACCACGTGCATCGTCTGCTCGAAGTCCTCCTCGGTCTCGCCGGGGAAGCCCACGATGATGTCGGTGGAGATCGCCGCGTCGGGCATGGCCGCGCGGACCTTCTCGATGATCCCCAGGAAGCGGTCCTGCCGGTACGAGCGGCGCATCGCCTTGAGGATCGTGTCCGAGCCGGACTGCAGCGGCATGTGGAGCTGCGGCATCACGTTCGGCGTCTCGGCCATGGCGGCGATCACGTCGTCGGTGAAGTCGCGCGGGTGCGGGGAGGTGAAGCGGACACGCTCCAGGCCCTCGATCTTTCCGCAGGCGCGCAGCAGCTTGCTGAAGGCCTCGCGGTCGCCGATGTCCGAGCCGTACGCGTTCACGTTCTGTCCGAGGAGCGTGATCTCGCTGACGCCCTCGCCGACCAGCGCCTCGATCTCCGCGAGGATGTCGCCGGTCCTGCGGTCCTTCTCCTTGCCGCGCAGCGCGGGCACGATGCAGAAGGTGCACGTGTTGTTGCAGCCGACCGAGATGGAGACCCAGGCCGCGTACGCGCTCTCGCGACGGGTCGGCAGCGTCGAGGGGAAGGCCTCGAGGGACTCGGCGATCTCGACCTGTGCCTCTTCCTGGACGCGGGCGCGCTCCAGGAGGACGGGCAGCTTGCCGATGTTGTGCGTGCCGAAGACGACGTCCACCCAGGGCGCCCTCTTGACGATGGTGTCGCGGTCCTTCTGGGCCAGACAGCCGCCGACGGCGATCTGCATCCCCGGACGCTTGGTCTTCATCGGCGCCAGGCGCCCGAGATTGCCGTACAGACGGTTGTCGGCGTTCTCGCGCACGGCGCACGTGTTGAAGACGACGACGTCGGCATCGCCGTCCGCCCCTTCGGGCGCACGCTCGTAACCGGCGTCCTCCAGCAGGCCGGAGAGCCGCTCGGAGTCATGGACGTTCATCTGGCACCCGTAGGTGCGCACCTCGTAAGTCTTCGCGCTCATCTCGCCCCCCAGGGTACGGGGTCGCCACGCGCGCGTGGCCGCGGATGGCGACCGGGGCAGCAGGCGAGCGGGGCCCGGGGCGGCACAGTGTGGTCTCACCCCTGGTCAGCACGGTGAACGGGCTGGCAGGATCGCGCGCATGCTCAAGGCACTCCCCCACATCGGCAGGCGCCGCGCCCTCCAGGGTTCGGCCGCGGCGCTCGTGGTGTTCGGCCTGCTGCTGTGGTGGCTGCTGCCCGTGGGAGAGGACTCCCCGAGCGGGCGGATGACGTTCAGTACGGGCGTCGAGAAGGGTGTGTACGAGCGGTACGGCAAGCTCCTGCGGACGGAGATCTCGCGGGACATGCCGAAGGTCGACGTCGAGCTCCTCAACAGCGAGGGCTCGCAGCAGAACGTCGCGCGGGTGGCCACAGGGAAGTCCGACTTCACCATCGCGGCCGCCGACGCCGTGGAGACGTACCGCCTCGACGGCGCACCCGGCTGGTACCGCCTGCGTGGCTGTACGCGGCTGTACGACGACTACGTCCAGCTCGTGGTGCCCCGGTCCTCGGACATCGACACCGTCGAAGAGCTGCGGAACAAGCGCGTGGCGGTGGGGCAGGAACATTCGGGGGTGCGGCTGATAGCCGACCGGGTGCTCAGCGCCGCGGGCCTCGATCCGGTCGCGGACGTGAAGCCGGTGGCCGCCGGGATCGACACCATGCCCGGGCTCCTGAAGAGCGGCTCCATCGATGCCTTCTTCTGGTCGGGCGGGCTCCCGACCACTTCGGTGCGGGAGCTCTCCGAAGAGATGGACATCAAGCTCGTGAAGCTCGGATACCTGGTCGACGCGTTGCACAAGCAGGGTGGTGGTTCGCGCTACTACCGGGCCGCGACGATGCCGGCCGACGCCTATCCCCTGGCCCAGCGGGGCTCCGCCGTACCGACGCTCGCCGTGGCGAACCTCCTGGTCACCACGGACCGGGCCGATCCCGAGCTGACCGAGAGGCTGACCCGCACCGTCATCGACAGCCGCGACCACATCGGTGATCAGGTGCACGCGGCCCAGCTGGTGGATCTGCGCACCGCCCTGTTCACCGACCCGCTCCCGCTGCACGACGGCGCGCGCCGCTACTACCGCTCGGTGAAGCCCTGAACCGCTGCCGTCTCACACCGGCGCCGAGGGCCCGCTGCGCGGGACGCTGACCGTCACCTTCAGGCCGTGCGGTTCATGACGGGCGTATGCGATGGAGCCGCCGCCCGCCGCGAGCAGGGCCCGCGAGATGGACAGACCGAGCCCCGAGCCCTGCACGTTCTGATGCCGGTTGCTGCGCCAGAAGCGGTCGCCGACGCGCGCGAGCTCGTCCTCGGTGAGGCCGGGGCCGCCGTCGGTGACCACCACGGTCGTCGTCGCGTCACTGGAGGAGACCGCGACATGGACGAGCCCGGCCTCGGGCGTGAACTTCAAGGCGTTGTCGATCACCGCGTCCAGTGCGCTGGAGAGGGCGATCGGGTCGGCCCAGCCGGTGGTGGCGGGGCAGTCGCCGGTCAGCCGCACGCCTCGCTCGTCGGCGAGCGGCCGCCAGGAGGCAACGCGCTCGGCGGCCAGTTCGCCGATGTCGGTGAGGCTCAGGTCGGCCGCGGCGTGCTCGGCGAGGGCGAGGTCGAGCAGGTCGTCGAGCACCTGGGCAAGGCGCTTGCCCTCCGTGCGGACCGAGGCGATCTCTTCGTTGCCCTCGGGCAGTTCGAGGGCGAGGAGCTCGATGCGCAGCAGCAGGGCCGAGAGGGGGTTGCGCAGTTGGTGGGAGGCGTCGGCGACGAAGGCACGCTGCTGCTCGAGGACGTCCTCGACGTGGTCGGCCATCTCGTTGAACGACCGGGCCAGGCGTCTGAGTTCCGGCGGCCCGCCCGCCGCCGCGACACGGGACTTGAGGCGCCCGGTCGCTATGTCGTGCGTGGTCGCGTCCAGGACGCGCACCGGGCGCAGCACCCAGCCGGTGAGCCGCAGGGCCGCGCCGACCGCCAGGAGCATGGCCGCCGCCTCTCCCGCGCCGATGAGCAGCCAGCCGTGCAGTGTCGCCGAACGCATGCGCCCGGTCGGTGAGTCCGTGACGACGACGGCGATGACGTCGCCGTCCTTGATCACCGGGGACGCGACGGCGAGCCGCCCGCGCTGCCACGGCCACACCTGCTCGGGATCGTGGCTGCCGCGCGAGCGGAGCGCCTCCTCGAAGGCGCCTCGCACGTCCCCGCGCCGTGGCAGGAACCAGTTGCTCGGAGCGTTGGCCATGGGCCCGCCGTCGCGGTAGAAGACACCCGCGCGGATGCCGTAGACGTCGAAGTAGTCGTCGAGTTCCTTCTGGAGCGTCTCGCGGCGCTCGTCGCTGCTGCCCTCCACCCGTGAGCCCGCGGGACGTTTGGTGACGAACTGCGCGAGCGAGGCGAAGCGCGCCGTGTCGTCGATCCGGTCGACGACCACCTTCTGCTGCTGGGCCGCCGCGACGCTGACGGCGAGCGGGAAGCCGAGCGCGAGCAGGACGCCCGCCATCAGGATGATCAGCAGCGGGAGGAGGCGGGAGCGCACCTGTCCTCGCCCGGGCTAAGCGGCCGGGGCGACGAGGCGGTAGCCGACGCCGCGCACGGTCTCGATCAGGGCCGGCATGTGCAGTTTGGAACGCAGGGACGCCACGTGCACTTCGAGCGTGCGGCCGGTCCCTTCCCAACTGGTGCGCCACACTTCGCTGATGATCTGTTCCCGGCGGAACACCACTCCGGGGCGCTGGGCAAGGAGGGCGAGCAGGTCGAACTCCTTGCGGGTCAGCTGGACGACCGCGCCGTCCACGCTGACCTGCCGGGTGGGCAGTTCGATGTGCACGGAACCGAGCCGGAGTCTGCTGTCGCCGGGCGTCACCGCGTCGCCCGGCGCGGGCCGCCGGATGACGGCGTGGATGCGGGCGATGAGCTCCCCGGTGTCGTACGGCTTCACTACGTAGTCGTCGGCTCCGAGGTTGAGGCCGTGGATGCGGGAGCGTACGTCCGCGCGCGCCGTCACCATGATCACCGGCGTCGAGCCGCGCTTGCGGATCTTGCCGCACACCTCGTAACCGTCCTGGTCGGGCAGGCCCAGGTCGAGAAGCACCACTCCGAAGGGGGCCGATTCGGCGGGCAGCAGCGCCTGCAGCGCCTCCGCGCCGCTGCGGGCGTGCACGACGTCGAAACCGTGCCGGGCCAGGACCGCGGACAGGGCGGCGGCCACGTGATCGTCGTCCTCTACAAGAAGCAGTCTCATACGGGCCCCCTCCAGTTCATCGGTCGTTGTGCTGTGGCCGGTAATGGTGGTCGCGTACTCGCGCGGCGCACCAAGGCATCCACGCCGATGGATAAGGACCGCGTCAAGAGGGTTCAGGGCGTCGGCACGTTCCGTTACCCACCCGGTACGCACATCGTGGACCCTCTTCACACGGTGTGTCCGGTTGCGGCCGGATCGTTATGCTCAATTTCCCCTCAGATGTAATGACGCTGGTCGCACTGGGTTATTACTGTCCTCCCAACCGAGGAGGATGGAGCAACAAGCCGTGACCGAAGTATCGGTGACCAAGGACGCCATACCGTCTGGGGCCGACGACCTGGTCGTGCTGAAGAACGTCAACAAGCACTTCGGCGCTCTGCACGTCCTCCAGGACATCGACCTGACCATCGCCCGCGGCGAGGTCGTCGTCGTGATCGGCCCCTCCGGGTCCGGCAAGTCGACCCTGTGCCGCACCATCAACCGCCTGGAGACGGTCGACTCGGGAGACATCTCGATCGACGGCAAGCCGCTGCCCCAGGAGGGCAAGGAGCTGGCCCGCCTCCGCGCCGACGTGGGCATGGTCTTCCAGTCCTTCAACCTTTTCGCGCACAAGACCGTGCTCGAGAACGTGACGTTGGGCCAGACCAAGGTGCGCAAAACCGGCAAGGCGGAGGCGGAGACGAAGGCGCGCGCCCTGCTCGACCGCGTGGGCGTCGCCTCCCAGGCCGACAAGTACCCCGCACAGCTCTCCGGCGGTCAGCAGCAACGCGTCGCCATCGCGCGGGCGTTGGCGATGGACCCCAAGGTGATGCTCTTCGACGAGCCCACATCGGCGCTCGACCCGGAGATGATCAATGAGGTCCTCGAGGTGATGCAGCAGCTCGCCCGGGACGGGATGACGATGATCGTCGTCACCCACGAGATGGGCTTCGCCCGCTCCGCGGCCAACCGCGTCGTCTTCATGTCGGACGGGCGGATCGTCGAAGAGGCCGTGCCGGACCAGTTCTTCAGCAACCCGCGCAGCGACCGGGCCAAGGACTTCCTCTCGAAGATCCTTAAGCACTGAGGCTTCCACGCCGTCTCAACTCCAGTCGAAACAGAGGATGTTCACGATGAAGTTCCGCAAGTCCGCCGCCGCAGCCGCCGTTGTCGCCGCTCTCGCCCTGACCGCCACCGCCTGTGGTGGCGAGGAGGGGACGGCCGGTGACAAGCCGAAGGACCCGGCCGGCGGGAAGAACGCGCCCAAGCTGCCCACGTACACCGTGAAGTCCGGCGTCAAGGTCGACTCCGACGTCCTGAAGAAGGCCCAGAAGGCCGGCAAGATCGTCATCGGCGCCAAGGACGACCAGCCGTACCTGGGCTTCAAGGACAGCGCGGGCAAGCGCTCCGGCTTCGACATCGAGATCGCCAAGATGGTCGCGGCCGACCTCGGGTTCAAGCCCGAGCAGATCGAGTTCAAGACGATCGACTCCGGTGTCCGTGAGACCACCATCTCCAAGGGCGACGTCGACCTCTACGTAGGCACGTACACGATCAACGACGAGCGCAAGAAGCAGGTCGGCTTCGCCGGGCCCTACTTCATGGCCGGCGCCGACCTCCTCGTCCGCCACGACGAGAAGTCCATCACGGGACCGGACTCCGTGAAGGGCAAGAAGGTCTGCTCCATCGTCGGCTCGACTCCCCTCCAAGAGATCAAGAAGCCGAAGTACGGCGCCAAGACCGTCGAGCTGGCCAAGTACTCCGAGTGCGTGCAGCAGCTCATCAACAAGGAGGTCGACGCCGTCACCACCGACGACGCCATCCTCAAGGGCTACGCGGCACAGCAGCCGAAGGCGCTGAAGGTGGTCGGCAAGCCGTTCACCAAGGAGCCCTACGGCATCGGCATGAACAAGAACGACAAGGCCCTGCGGAACGCGGTCGCGGACGCCGTCGAGGCGCACCAGAAGAACGGCGACTACAAGAAGGCGTACGACGCGACGCTCGGCCTGTCGGGCTCCAAGTTCACCGAGCCGCCGGCCCTCGAGCGCTACTGACCCGCTGCTCGCCCGCTCCACTCCCCGGCAGTGAGCTGACCGGCCCCCCGTAGGCACCCAGGCGGTGCCTGCGGGGCCGGCTCCCCTGCCCGACCACTGCCGCCCACGAGGACATCCCCGTGAATGTACTGCTCGACCATATGGCGGAATTCCGCGAGGGATTCATAGGCACGATCTGGCTGACCGTGGCCAGTGGCGTGCTCGCGCTGCTCCTCGGCGTCGCGCTCGCCGGCTTCCGTGTCTCGCCCGTGCCGCCGCTGCGGTTCTTCGGCGCCGCTTGGGTCACCCTGTTCCGGAACACCCCGCTGACGCTGCTCTTCCTCACCATCTGGTTCGCGGTGCCGCAGGTCTTCGACTTCGGCTTCGACCCGTGGACCAAGGCGCTGATGGTGCTCAGCATCTACACCTCGTCGTTCGTCTGCGAGGCTGTCCGGTCCGGCATCAACACCGTCCCCCTCGGTCAGGCGGAGGCCGCCCGTTCACTGGGGATGACGTTCTTCCAGACGCTCGGGACGATCATCCTGCCCCAGGCGGTGCGCACCGTACTTCCGCCGCTGAGCAGCATCTTCATCGCGCTGACGAAGAACTCCGCCATCGCGGGCGCGTTCAGCGTCACGGAACTCTTCGGCTGGCAGAAGACCCTCAGCGACCAGGGCTTCGCCATCGCCTGGCTGTTCCTCTGGGTGGCGCTCGGCTACCTCATCATCACATTCACCATCAGTGGCCTGTTCCGGCTGCTCGAACGGAGCCTGGAGGTCGCACGATGAGCTCCAGCGTCCTGTACGACGCCCCGGGCCCCAAGGCCCGGATGCGCAACCGCATCTACTCCGTCATCGGCACGGCGGCCATCATCGGCCTCGCCGTCGTCGTGATCATGCGTCTCTCCGACCGCGGCCACTTCGACTCCGCGGTCTGGAAGACCTTCAACTACTCCAACGTGCGGACGATCATCCGCGACGGCATCGTCACCACGCTGAAGGTCTTCGCCCTCGCCGGGGTGCTTTCCCTGGTGCTCGGCGCGCTGCTCGCGGTCGCCCGTGCCTCGGACCACCGTCCGGTGCGCTGGCTGGCCACCGGTTTCATCGAACTGTTCCGCGCCATCCCGCTGCTGATCACGATCTACGCCCTGTGGGTGCTCTTCCTGACCTACAAGAGCGACCTCGGCTCCGTCGGCGCCAACAACGGCTTCTGGGCCCTGGTCATCGGTCTGGCCGTCTACAACGGCGCGGTGCAGGCAGAGGTGCTGCGGGCCGGATTCAACGCCGTGCCACGCGGTCAGGTGGAGGCGGCTTATGCGCTGGGGCTGCGCAAGTCCCAGGTCATGACGATGCTCCTGCTGCCGCAGGCGGTCAGGTCCATGCTGCCCACGATCATCAGCCAGCTGGTGGTCACGCTGAAGGACACGTCGCTCGGATACATCATCACGTACGCGGAGCTGCTGTACGCGGCGCGGCAACTGGCCAACACCACGCTCGTCAACGGCCAGTACATCTACGTTCCGGTGATCATGGTCGTCGGCACGATCTACGTGGCGATGTGCATGGCGCTCTCCGGGCTCGCCACCTGGGTCGAGAAGCGCGGGCGCCGCGCGAAGACGGGCATCGTCGTGGCGGCGGCCGCCGAACCGGCCGAGGCACCCGGCGTTCTCGACCCGACCGAGCCGCTCGACGGACCCGGCGGCCCTGACGGCCCCGACGCGCCGCCCGCCAAGGTGAAGTAGCGGCGCGCCGGGCCGGAACCGGGTCCACGGAGTCAGGTGAGGCAGTGGCCGTGGGCCGCTGCCTCACTCTTTGGTCAGGGTGCGCCCAAGGAGGGCAAGCAGGCGGTCCCAGTGACGCCGCAGTGCGGCCGGGCTGAAGGCGTCCGTGTCGGCCATGGTGAAACCGTGGACGGCGCCGGAGTAGGTCTCGCAGGTGTAGTCGACTCCCGAGGCGTCCAGCGCCCTCTGAAGCTCGCTGAGAGCCTCGGGCGACAGGTCGTGTTCGGCGAGGCCGATGTGGACCTGGGCGGTCAGCTCGGGCACGAGGCGGTGCGGGCTGTCGGGCGCGTCGGTGACCACGAAGCCGGGATGGAACGCGGCGAGGGCGGCCACCTGCCCGGGGTGGGCCGTCGCGGTGCGCATCGCCAGGGCGCCGCCGATGCAGTAGCCGATCACGCCGACCGGCCCCGCGCACGTCTCGGGCCGGGTGGCGAGGAACCCGAGGTACGCGTCGGCGTCACGCAGAACGCGTTCGGTGGTGTGTTCCTCGACCAACGGCATCAGCCGGCCGATGATGTCGGACCTGACCTCTTCGCCTATGTGGTCGGGGAGTTCGGTGACGGGGGCCGGGCCCCGCCGGTAGTAGATGTTGGGGACGAGCACGTAGTACCCGTGCCCGGCTAGTTCGCGGGCCATCCGCTCCAGAACGGGCCGCACTCCGAAGGCGTCGCTGTACAGCAGCACCCCCGGGTACCGCCCACCGTCATCGGGGAAGGCGGCGAAGCCGTCGGCCTCGCCGTCGGCGGTGGGAATCTGCAGCGTCTTGGTGAGCGTGACGGACATGGCGGATGGTCCTTCCTCGGAACGATGCAAGTACGCGACCTCTCTCCAGACCGGAACAGAGCGGAGAACGACCCGGTGGTGACCTACGGTCACGGGCAGACCTGGCGCCGGTGCGAGGGCACCTGCACATCAGGTACCGGTCGAACCCGGTAGGAACCGTAACAGCGATGATCAACCCCGGTCGCTCGCAGAACCCCCCCAACGGATCACGGAGTTGATTCGCACCCGCACCCCCTACAGGGGGCCCGCCTTCGTCATCCCATCGGACCACGTCAGACGCCGGGCGGCGCCCTCACGGCGTCCCGCGCGGGCAGGGCCGCGATTGGTGGGACCATCGGACATGGTGGTGACGGCGGTGCTCAGGCCGGGGCCACCGTCGCTTGACGCGGGCACAAGCAATGGGTTGCATACGTTCTGTGATCGTGCACCGGGCTCCAACTGCCAGTTTCTGTACGTACGTCCAGCGCATCCGGGCAGCCCGGACCCTCGGAGTCCGCCGGGCCGGAGGGTGTGCGCCGTGGACCCGGTGATCGTCGTCGGCGCGGGTCCCGTAGGACTGGCGCTCGCCCTCGCCCTCGCCCGCCATTCGGTACCCACCGTCGTCCTCGACGAGGGGCCCGGCAAGGACGAGCAGCGGCCCGCGCGGACCGTCGTGCTCCGCGAGGACACCGCCGCGTTCGTGGAGCGGCTCGCGGGCCGCTCCTTCGGTGACGTGGAGTCGGGTGCGCGGTGGGCCGGCTGGCGTTCCGTACGGCGCAAGCAGTTGACGCAGGAGCTCGACTTCGGCGACGGGACCCGCGCCCCGCTGCATGTGCCGCAGCACGTACTGACCGGAGCGCTGCGCGAGGCCATCGCCACCGAGCGACTCGTCAAGATCGCGGTGGAGAGCAAGCTCGACTCGCTGGAACAGGACTCCACAGGTCTGACCGCACACACCCGCGACCCCAAGGGCACCTGGTGGCGCGGCAGTTACCTGGTGGGCTGTGACGGCTCCCGCTCCACGGTGCGCAAACTCCTCGACGTCCGCTTCCCAGGACGTACGGCCGTCGAACGACACGCCGTGGCCTCGCTGCGCACGGAACTTCCCTGGCCCCGCCAGGCGTTGTTGCATCGGATGCCTCCGTGGCGCGGCGGCGGCGCCGAGGTGACGGGCCGCCCGCTCGCCGACGGGGTGTGGCGGCTCGACTGGCTGCTGCCGCCGCGCGGTGAGCTGGTGACGCCCGACGCCCTCGTCGTACGCATCCGGGAGACGCTCGCGGGCTGGTGCGGGGGGTCCACACCACCGTACGAACTGCTCGACACCGGAGTGCACATCGTCCACCACCGGCTCGCCCGACGGTGGCGGGTCGGCCGTGCATTCCTCGCCGGGGACGCCGCGCATCTGCTCGGCGCGCTCGGCGCACAGGGGCTCGACGAGGGCCTGCGGGACGCCGACAACCTCGCCTGGAAGCTGGGGCTCGCCTGGCACCACGGGCCGCGCGAAGCACTGCTCGACAGCTACCAGGTCGAGCGGCGGGCCGGCGTGGCCGCGCGACTGCGCGCCGCCGACCAGGCGTTGCCCGTGCTGCGCGGCGGCAAGGGTCTGCGGTCGTATGTGCCGGGGACCGCACGCGGGCACGACACGCTCCTCACCGACGGCCACGTGGGGCGCGGCCGGATCGGCGCGCCCCCGTCGTACGCCGAGTCGCCGCTGGCACCCGCCCCTTCGGAGTCCGTCACGGCGGTGGGCACGGAGCCCGGTGCGCCGGTCGTCGACGTACGGGTGACGGCGCCCGACGGCTCCATCGTCCAGTTGCGGGACCGCCTCGGGCTCAAACATCTGCTCGTCGTCCTCGTCGCGCCGGGCACCGTGGTGTGGGAGCGGCGGCACTGGGTGACGGCCGGAATCATGCCGCGGCTCGCCGCCGCCGTCACGGCGCTGCCGCACCCCGCGGAGCTGCTCGTCGCCGAGAGCTACCCGGGGGCCGCCGCCCACTCGGTGCTGCTCGTACGGCCCGACGGGCACCTGGTCACCGCGCTCTCGGGGGTGCACCCGGCCGAGCTGTACGCGGCGGCCGAGGCGGCGCTGGGCGGCCCCGCGCCGGCGGGAGGCGGGGGCGAGGCGGGGCAAGCGGACCGGGCCGGCCAAGCGGATCAGGAGGAGCAGGGGGAGCAGGGGGGTCAGGAGGAGAGCGCGGCGGCGACGGTGCGGCCTCGGAGGTGAGGGGGCGGGGGCGGGGCCCGTTTCTCGCGTTCGAAGGGCCCGTCCGCCTGGTTCCGAGGGTCATTCGACCGCATGCTGGGCCGAGGTTGACCGGCCCTCAGCCCCGTGGTCTACTCCGGAACGTGACCGACACCGATGTGCGCCTGTGGCGGAGGGTCCACATGGACCTCGTCCGCTACGCAGGCTGCGTGTGTCACCCGTCCTGTTGATTTCGCCTTCTCCTTCGCGCGCTGAGCACCCGTTCCGGGCCGTCTCGCGCGCTCTTCCGCGAACCACCAGGACGGTACCCGTGTCTGTTGTCCCTTCCTCCGCCGCGCCCGCGTCCGCGCGGTCCTCCGCGCCCACCGCGGCCGAACTCCTCGCCTTCGTCCGCCGCACCGCGGCCGACCCCGACCTCATCGCCTCCCTGCCGCTCGATCCCGAGGGCCGCACCTGGGTGCGGCTGCAGGGCCCCGGCGGCAGCGAGGCGTGGCTGATCGGCTGGCCGCCCGGCACCGGCACCGGCTGGCACGACCACGCCGAGTCGGTCGGCGCCTTCCTCATCGCGACGGGCACCCTCAAGGAGTACTCGCTCGCGGCGCGGCTGCCCACCGACGGCTGGAAGACCCTGGAGCTCTCCGACGGCGTCGACCGCGAGCGGGAACTGACGGCCGGTGAGGGCCGCGCCTTCGGCACCAATCACGTGCACGAGGTACTGAACGAGTCGCTGAGCGAGCATGCCGTGTCTGTGCACGCCTACTACCCGCCCCTGCCGCGGATCCGCCGGTACAGCCGTACCGGCGCCGTGCTCCGCCTGGAGTCCGTGGAGCGTCCGGAGGACTGGCAGTGAGCGATCGAGGACGAGTCGAGGAACGGACTGACGGACCAGTGGACACACACGCCGAGGAACGCCCCATCGGTATAGACGAGTTGCTGGAACGCGTACGGCTCGGCCTCGACCGGCTCACTCCGGAGGAGGCTTACGAGACCGTGGAGGGTGGGGGCCTCCTGGTCGACATCCGCTATGCGACGCTGCGGGAGCGCGACGGGCTGATCCCCGGGGCGCTCGTCGTCGAACGCAACGAGCTGGAGTGGCGCCTCGACCCGCAGGGAAGCCATCGTGCCCGGGAGGCCACCGGCCACGACCTGCGCGTCGTCGTGGTCTGTAACGAGGGGTACGCGTCCAGTCTCGCGGCTGCGTCCTTGCGGCAGTTGGGGCTGCGCCACGCCACCGACCTCGTCGGCGGCTTCCAGGCATGGCGGGCGGCGGGACTGCCGGTCCTGACGGTCGAATTCCGCTCCTGAACGCGTCTGTGGCTCGGTAAGGGGCGTCTGCCATGGCCGACTGCCCCTTACCGCCCAGTCGGCGGGCTGGGCCGGCCCGCCGAGTCACAGTCATCGGTGTTTCCGGCCGCTGTCCGCGCGGAGATGTCCGCAAACTCTCCCGGAATTGTCCGTGATCGGTAACAGACGCATCCCTGGGCCGCCGTGCCTCGTCCAACCAGTTGGTCGCGAGCGACCAGGGGGATTGGCGAAGAACTGCGTGAAAAGGGGCGGACATGGCACGGCACGGCGGCGGGCGTGGCTGGTACGGCAAGGTGATCGGAGCGGCGCTCGGGGTGACGATGCTCGCCACCGGCGCCTCGGTGTGGACCGCGCAGGCCGGTTCCGCGGAGGACGCGCCGCCGGAGGCGACCGCGCCGGCCGGACCGGCCAAGAACGTCAAGCCCGTCGATGCGACCATCGTGCACGCCTCGGAGAAGGGGAAGCGCGGCATCAACATCACCATAGACGACGGCCCCGACCCCAAGTGGACTCCCCAGATGCTCGACCTGCTGCGGGAGCACGGGGTGAAGGCCACGTTCTGCATGGTGGGAACGCAGGCGCAGGCCCACCCCGACGTCGTGAAGAAGGTCGTCGCGGCCGGACACCGGCTGTGCGACCACACGGTGTCCCACAACACCGCCATGGACAAGGACTCCCAGGACTACCAGTCCAAGCAGATACTCGACGCCGAACGCATGATCACCAAGGCGTCCGGTGGCGTACGGCCGATGTACTACCGGGCGCCCGGCGGCGCTTTCACCCCCTACAGCCGCAAGCTCGCCGCCTCCCGGGGCATGCGCCCGCTGGGCTGGAACGTGGACACCAAGGACTTCGAGCGGCCGGGCACGGACGCCATCGTCGCCACCGTCGAGCGGGAGCTGTCCAACGGCCCGACGCTCCTCTTCCACGACGCGGGTGGCGACCGCACCCAGACCGTCGAGGCCCTGCGCCGGATCCTCCCCCGGCTCAAGGAGCAGGGCTACACCTTCGGCTTCCCGGTGCGCTGAGCGCAGCAGCGCGCGGGTGGTCCGTGGCAGCCGGGCCCAGCGGCTCCGCAGGGAGGGGGAACCCCGCCCTGCGGAGCGCGGGTTGAAGTACAGGGAATCGCTCTGGTTGCCGCCCCACCCCCGTGGGGGCGGCCCGCTCAGAACGCCCCGTACCCCAAGTCCTCGGTATCCTCGCCCTCTTCCTCCAGGGCCTGTCGGACCACTCTGAGCGCCATGCCCTCCCCGTAGCCCTTGCGGGCGAGCATGCCCGCGAGGCGGCGCAGCCGCTTGTCGCGGTCGAGGCCTCGCGTGGAGCGGAGCTTGCGGGCGACCAGCTCACGCGCGGTCGCCTCCTCCTGCTCCGGTTCGAGCTGCCCCACGGCCTCGTCGATCAGCGTGGAGTCCACGCCCTTGGTACGCAGTTCCCGCGCGAGCGCACGGCGGGCCAGGCCCCGGCCGTGGTGCCGGGACTCCACCCAGGCGTCCGCGAAGGCGCTGTCGTTGATCAGACCGACCTCTTCGAAGCGGGAGAGCACCTCTTCCGCCACGTCATCGGGGATCTCCCGCTTGCGCAACGCGTCCGCGAGCTGCTTGCGCGTACGCGGGGTGCCGGTGAGCAGGCGCAGACAGATCGTCCGCGCCCGCTCAGCCGGGTCCCCCGTGGGCGGCTCCCCCTTCTCGGCCCTCGACGAGGAAGGGGAACCGCTGTCCTGGTGGCCGTCGAAACCGCCACGCCGTCGTCGGCGCCCACGGCTTCTACCGTCACCGTCCTTGCGGCCACCGTCCCGGAAGCCGTCGCCATCGCCGCCGAAGCCGCCGTGGCTGTCGTCCCGGCCTGTGCCGTCCTGATCCGCACCGTCCCCGTGGCCCCGCCCGGCGGGGCCGGTGCGGTTTTCGGGGGCGGTGTGGTCCGCCCAGTCGGTTCGCCGTGTCACGGGCTAGCTCTTGGCCGCCGTGGCCTTGGACTTGGTGACCTTCGCCGCCGGCGCGGGCACCGCCTTGGCGTCGTCGGCCGGAACCGCGGCCACCACGTCCGCGACCGGCTCGTCGGCCGGGGCCTCGGGCTTCACACCGACGCCCAGCTTCTCCTTGATCTTCCTCTCGATCTCGTTGGCGAGGTCGGGGTTGTCCTTCAGGAAGTTGCGGGCGTTCTCCTTGCCCTGGCCGAGCTGGTCGCCCTCGTACGTGTACCAGGCGCCGGCCTTGCGGACGAAGCCGTGCTCGACACCCATGTCGATCAGGCCGCCCTCGCGGCTGATGCCCTGGCCGTAGAGGATGTCGAACTCCGCCTGCTTGAAGGGGGGCGCGACCTTGTTCTTGACGACCTTGACGCGGGTGCGGTTGCCGACCGCGTCCGTGCCGTCCTTGAGGGTCTCGATGCGGCGGATGTCCATGCGCACCGAGGCGTAGAACTTCAGCGCCCGGCCACCGGTCGTGGTCTCGGGCGAGCCGAACATCACGCCGATCTTCTCGCGGAGCTGGTTGATGAAGATCGCGGTGGTCTTGGACTGGTTGAGCGCGCTGGTGATCTTCCGGAGCGCCTGGCTCATCAGGCGGGCCTGGAGACCCACGTGCGAGTCGCCCATCTCACCCTCGATCTCCGCGCGCGGCACCAGGGCGGCGACGGAGTCGATGACGATGAGGTCGAGGGCGCCGGAGCGGACCAGCATGTCGACGATCTCGAGGGCCTGCTCGCCGTTGTCCGGCTGGGACAGGATGAGGTTGTCGATGTCGACGCCGAGCTTCTTCGCGTACTCGGGGTCGAGGGCGTGCTCCGCGTCCACGAAGGCCACCGCGCCGCCCGCCCGCTGGGCGTTGGCCACGGCGTGCAGCGTGAGGGTCGTCTTACCGGAGGACTCCGGGCCGTACACCTCCACCACGCGGCCGCGCGGGATGCCGCCGACGCCGAGCGCGACGTCGAGCGCGGTCGACCCGGTGGGGATGACCTCGATGGGCTCGTTCGGCCGCTCGCCCATGCGCATCACTGCGCCCTTGCCGAATTGTCGTTCAATCTGTGCGAGCGCGGCGTCGAGCGCCTTCTCGCGGTCGGTTCCTGCCATGGGTTCCACCCGATTTGCTTGAGTCGATCGCTTCACGTCAAAGACGCTAACGCCTGCCACTGACAATCCGCCTCGACGCCCGTCCCGCCTGTGGATAACTCAAGGTCATCCCGCACCGGAATCCTCTGAAGCGTCCCGGGCATCCTCCGCGCAACCCCCGGAAAATCACCGCCGGACTCCCCATGAGAATGGATGTTCGATTTCAGTGTCAAGCATGGCACGCGGCAGGCGTCAGGGCGTTGTCAGTGGCGGCTGACAGCATCGCCTGCCATGACGGACATGATCGACGACTGGCGGTCCTTCCTGGCGCGCTGGAGCCGGGAGTGGGCGGACGCGCAGGTCTCCGACCTCACCGAGGACGGGGCGAGCGCCCGGCGGGACGACGAACCTCCGAATACGCGCCGATTGGCGTTCCCGCCCGCGTCCGAGGAGAAGATCCTGGCCCTGGAGCAGCGGCTCGGCCTCCGGCTGCCGCCCTCGTACCGGACGTTCCTGGCGGTCAGCGACGGCTGGCGGCACGCGGGCGGCTTCGTCTGGCTGCTCGCGGGCACCGACCAGGTCCGGTGGCACGAGGACGAGGCGGGGCTGTCCGAGTTCTTCCCCGGAGAGCTCGACGAGGACTCCACGCCCGAGGAGGAGGTGCTCGCCGGGATGTGGGAGCGGTCGCTGCAGCTGGACGTGGAGTCGGACGCCGTCCACGTCCTCCTCGACCCGGGTGACGTGGGCGACTCCGGCGAGTGGGCCGTGTACAGCTACGCGTCGTGGCGCGCGAGCCCGCCGGAACGGTACGCGTCGTTCGGCGCGTTCATGGAGGCGATGTACCGAGAGTTCCACCTTCTGCAGGTGGACCGCTCGGAGCGGGCGGGGAGGCGGTTCGTCAACGCGACGACGCGGGCGCAGGACGCGGCCGTCGAGGCCGCCCGGCTGGACGCGCTGGGCGGGCGGTACGAACAGGCCTCGGCGGCCCTGGCCGAGGCGGTCGCGTACGGCAGGCCCCGGGCGACGGGCCTGCGCGACCAGATCCGCCGGCTGCTCGGGGAGACCTGCATGGTGTACTTCCACGGGCTCACGGGCGATCCGTTGTACGCGCCGGAGGTCCTTGCCGTACTGGAGGCCGAGCACCGCAGGCACCACCGGGGCGACGGATCGTCGACCCACCTGCTGAGGGGCGTTCCCGACGCGGTGCGCGAGGCGGTGGACGAGACCCTGGCACGCGTGCGTGAAGGCACCTTTCGCTATACCGCCGAGGGCCCGTTCGGCCGCGCCGTGGACGAAGCGCGGGAGCAGGCACGCTGGGGCGAGACGGACACCGCCTGGCGCACCTTGTGTGCCGCCCTGCCGAAGTGGCGGCCGCTCGGGTCCGACCACATCGCTCCCGTCGGCCTGCTCGCCGACCCGCTCCTCGGCCCCCTGATCACCCCCGACCGCGGCCGGGAACTGCTGGCCACGCCCCGCGCGGGCCTGCCGGGCGACGCCCCGGGGCCCGCGGCCCACCTGGACCCGCCGGGCCTGGCATGGCTGGCCGAGGACTCCGGCAGCTTCCCGGACGCGTACCGCTTCCTCCTGGTGGAGGGGGTGGAGCCGACCGGGCTGCCCGCCCGTATCGGTGCCGACGAAGACACCGGCCTGAACGAGCCGATGGAGTACTGGGAGGCGCGCACACGCTTTCCCGGGGACCGGAGCAGCTCGGCGCGGGAGGAGGGCGCGCTCGCCGCCGTGGGCCGGGCGGGTCCCGGTTGGAGCTTCGCCTTCGAGCCGCGGCCGGGCACGAAGTTCGACGAGCGGCGGTTCATCTCCCTGGGGATCGCCGCTTCCGCGGGCACGCGGGCGGTGACGGTGTGGAGCGAGCCCTCGGACGGGCGCCGCCCCGGTGTCTTCCATCTGTCCGTGGCCGAGAACGGCGAGGAGAGGTACGGATTCACCGTCCGAGGGGCCACGATCGCCCGGCAGGGGCACCTGCCGGGCGCACTGGACCCGGACGGTCTCTACTCACGGGACGCGCCGCACGGGGAGCGGCTGGAGCCGCACGGGGAATGGCTGGAGCCGTACGGGGAGCGGCTGGGTGAACGTCGCGCCCTGGAGGCCCTCGCGGCCGAGTTCGGCTGCCGGCTGCCCCGGTTCGCCATCCGGCACGGAAGCCTCCACACCTTCCGCACCCGCCCGTGGAGCCGCCCTCCGGGCCTGGAGGACCTGTACGCGACCTTCCACATACTGCGGGAGTAGCCGGTCGACGGCCCCGCCGGCCCGCCTACTGGTGTCCGTCCTGTTTCGGCCGTGCGTCGCCCGACGTCGGCGGCGCTTCCGGCCTGTTCGGCCCGCGCAACGCGCGCCGCATACGCGCGATGAGGGGCGCTCCGACCTGACGCCTGTGCCCGTGCACCCGGGGGTCGTCCGTGACGTCGTACCTCTTCACGTACGCCCCGAGGAACGCCTGCAGGGTCGCGACGGCCGGGATGGCGATGAGGGCGCCCACCGCGCCGAGGAGCGCCGTGCCCGCGATGACCGAGCCGAAGGCGACCGCCGGGTGGATGTCCACGCTCTTGGCGGTGAGTTTGGGCTGCAGCAGGTAGTTCTCGAACTGCTGGTAGACGACCACGAAGATCAGCACCCAGAGCGAGTACCAGGGGTTGACCGTGAAGGCGATCAGCATCGGCAGGGCACCTGCCAGATAGGTGCCGATCGTGGGGATGAACTGGGAGACCAGGCCCACCCACACGGCGAGCACGGGCGCGTAGGGGACGTCCAGCGCCTGGAGCAGGATGTAGTGCGCGATGCCGGAGATCAGTGCCATCAGGCCGCGCGAGTAGAGGTAACCGCCGGTCTTGTCGACCGCGATCTCCCAGGCCCGCAGCACCTCGGCCTGCTTGGCGGGCGGCAGCACCGAGCACAGCGCGCGCCGCAGCCGCGGCCCGTCGGCCGCGAAGTAGAACGAGAACAGCAGGATCGTCAGGAGCTGGAACAGGCCGCCGAGGACCTGCGCGGAGACATCCAGGACGCCGCTGGCGCTGTTCTGGACGTACTTCTGGAGCCAGTCGGAGTGGACCAGGCTGTCCTGGACCTGGACGCGGGAGAGCTCCGTGTGGAAGGTCTGGTTGATCCAGCTGATGACCTTGTCGAGGTAGTCAGGGAAATCCTCGACCATGTCCACGATCTGGCCCGCCAGCATGGACCCCATCAGCGCGATGAACCCCGCGCTGAAGATCATGATGCCCAAGAAGACCAGGAAGGTGGCGAAGCCCCTGCGCATCCCGCGCCCCGCCATCCAGCTCACCGCGGGCTCGACCGCGAGGGCCAGGAAGAACGCGATCAGGATGTTGATCAGCAGCCCGGTCAGCTGGTGGAACGCCCAACTGCCCAGCTGGAAGCAGGCGATGAGGGCGAGAGCGAGCACCATGGCGCGCGGCAGCCAGCGCGGCATGCGGGCGCCCTGCCCTGCCTCGGCCCCGGCTGGGGGCTGTGCGGGCGGCGTCGTGCCGGACGGAGCGGTGTTCTGGGTGACCTGCGCGGTCTCTTCTGTCGGTGCCACGGAGCCAGTCTCGCCCACGCCGCCGACAACTGACCGCCACCCTCACATCTTGGGACGGCCGCACGCGCGCGTGCGGCCTCACCGGAGGCACTACGGCGACAACAAGCCGTCCGCGGTCAGCGCTTTTCGTCCGGTACGTCCATGGCGGTGCACACCGCGCGCCAGACGTCCTTGGCGTCCCACCCCGAGTCCAGTGCCTCGTGGACCGTACGGCCGCCGAGCTCCGCCATCACGTGATCGCGCGCGAAGGAGTCGGCGTACCCCGCACCGAAGTGAGCCGCCATCCGCTGCCAGAAGACCGTCAACCGCATGCCTCCAGTATCACGCCCCTGAGGGTGCAGCCGGGCGCAGGGGGCTTGTGGGGAACGCTTTCCGCCCTACGGTCGGGGCATGGCCGAAACCGGAGCATCCCCCGACGCAGTGTCCTCTCCCGACGCAGTGTCCTCTCCCGACGCGGTGTCCTCTCCCGACGCGGTGTCCGCCTTTGACGCGGCGTCCTCCCCGGTCGTCCGCGCCGGGCACTTCGTCTGGCTCACCGCGCGCGTCCTCGAGCAGCGACGGTTCGCGTACCACTTCCCCGATGGCGCGGATGGCGCGGCCGGCGTGCCGGCCGCGGACGCGGTCGAGACCGCCCTGGCCTCGTACGCCACGGAGGACGGCGGGTACGGCTACGCGCTCGAACCCGATCTGCGCGGCCCGGTCAGCCAGCCGCTGCACATCGGACACGCGTTGCGCGTGCTGGACTCGATCCACCGCTGCGGCGGGCAGCGGGTGGAGCGCGTATGCCGGTACCTGACCTCGGTGTCGACTCCCGATGGCGCCCTCCCGGCGATCCATCCCGGCCAGCGCGGCTACCCCTCGGCGCCGTTCGTACCGATCGTGGACGATCCGCCGAGCGCGCTGCTCGCCACGGGACCCGTGGTCGGTCTGCTGCACAGCAACGAGGTGTGGCACGCCTGGCTCTTCCGGGCCACGGACTTCTGCTGGGCGGCCGTCGAAGCGCTGGAGGAGTCGCACCCCTACGAGGTCCAGGCGGCCGTCGCCTTCCTGGACGGCGTGCCCGACCGCCCGCGCGCGCGGGCCGCCGCCGACCGGCTCGGCCGCCTCGTGCGCGAGCAGCGGCTCGCGGCGCTGGATCCGGAGGACCTGGCCGCGTATCCGGTGCCGGTCGGTTACGCGCCGGGAGAGCACCACTTCGCCCACGACTTCGCGAGGACCCCGGAGTCCCTCGCGCGCTCGTGGTTCACCGACGCGGAGATGGAGCAGTCGCTCGATTTCCTCGCCCGGGAACAGCAGGCGGACGGCGGCTGGCCCGTGCGCTGGCAGCAGTGGGCGCCGGGCACGGCCCTGGAGTCCCGCCCGATCGTCACCATCGAGGCGCTGCGCACCTTGCGGGCGTACGGACGTCCGATCGCCTAGTGGGCCCGCAGCAGGCCGACGCCCTGCAGCCCGGCGTACCGCCACTGCCGTGCCCGCTCCGCCGAAGCTGCCATGCCTCCATTCCGCGACGGGCGCGCGACCGCTCCTTCGCAGGTCGGCGCCGTTGTCAGTGGTGGGGTGCACGATGGGGGCATGGTCAGCTCCGCGTCCAGTGCCCGCGGCGCCCACGGCGCCCTAGACGGATTCTCCCCGGCGACCCGCAGCTGGTTCGCGGGGGCCTTCTCCGCGCCCACCTCCGCCCAGGCCGGTGCGTGGCGGGCCATCTCCGAGGGTTCCGACGTGCTGGTCGTCGCGCCCACGGGTTCCGGGAAGACCCTGGCCGCGTTCCTCGCCGCACTCGACCAGCTGGCCTCGACGCCTCCGCCCGCCGACCCGAAGAAGCGCTGCCGGGTGCTGTACGTGTCACCGCTGAAGGCCCTTGCCGTGGACGTGGAGCGCAATCTGCGCAGCCCGCTGACCGGCATCCGACAGGAGTCGGTGCGCCTCGGCATGCCCGAGCCCGAGGTGCGGGTCGGCATCCGCTCGGGCGACACCCCGCCCGCCGAGCGCCGAGCCCTGTCGACCCGGCCGCCGGACATCCTGATCACCACGCCCGAGTCGCTGTTCCTGATGCTCACCTCCGCCACGCGGGACGCGCTCACCGGCATCGAGACGGTGATCCTCGACGAGGTGCACGCGGTCGCGGGCACCAAGCGCGGCGCCCATCTCGCGCTCTCCCTGGAGCGGCTCGACGAGATCCTGCCGAAGCCCGCGCGCCGCATCGGCCTGTCGGCGACCGTGCGGCCGGTGGACGAAGTGGCCCGCTACCTCTCGCCCAAGCGCAAGGTCGAGATCGTCCAGCCGCCGTCCGGCAAAGAGTTCGACCTGTCCGTGGTCGTTCCTGTGGAGGACCTCGGGGAGCTGGGCGGATCCCCGGTCAGCGACTCCGGGGACGGCCCCGGGGCCGAGGCGGAGCGCCCGTCGATCTGGCCGCACGTCGAGGAGCGCATCACCGACCTCGTCCAGGCGCACCGCTCGACCATCGTGTTCGCCAACTCCCGCCGCCTGGCCGAGCGCCTGTGCAACCGCCTCAACGAGATCGCGTACGAGAGAGCGACCGGCGAGTCGCTCCCCGAGGACCACTCCCCGGCGGAGCTGATGGCCGAGTCGGGCGCCGCCAAGGGCGCCCCGCCGGTCCTGGCCCGCGCCCACCACGGCTCGGTCTCCAAGGAGCAGCGCGCCCAGGTCGAGGAGGACCTCAAGGCGGGCAGACTGCCGGCCGTCGTCGCCACGTCCAGCCTGGAGCTCGGCATCGACATGGGCGCGGTCGACCTGGTCATCCAGGTCGAGTCGCCGCCGTCCGTGGCCTCCGGACTGCAGCGCGTGGGCCGGGCGGGCCACCAGGTGGGCGCGGTCTCCACAGGAGTGGTCTTCCCGAAGTACCGGGGAGACCTGGTCCAGGCCGCCGTCGTCACGGAGCGGATGCGGACCGGCTCCATCGAGTCCCTGCGCGTCCCGGCCAACCCCTTGGACGTGCTGGCCCAGCAGCTGGTGGCGATGGTGGCGCTCGACACCTGGCAGGTCGACGACCTGCTGGCGGTGGTCCGCCGGGCGGCCTCCTTCGCGTCCCTCCCGGAGTCGGCGTTCACGGCCGTCCTGGACATGCTCGCCGGCCGCTATCCCTCCGACGCCTTCGCGGAGTTGCGCCCCCGCGTGGTCTGGGACCGCGTCGCGGGCACGGTCACCGGGCGCCCCGGTGCGCAGCGCCTCGCGGTCACTTCGGGAGGCACGATCCCCGACCGCGGCCTCTTCGGAGTCTTCCTCGCGGGCGCCGACCCCAAGAAGGGCGGCGGCCGCGTCGGCGAGCTCGACGAGGAGATGGTCTACGAGTCCCGGGTGGGCGACGTCTTCACGCTGGGCACGAGCTCCTGGCGCATCGAGGACATCACACGCGACCGCGTCCTCGTCTCCCCCGCCCCCGGAGTGCCGGGCCGCCTCCCCTTCTGGAAGGGCGACCAGCTCGGCCGCCCGCTCGAACTGGGCCGCGCGCTCGGCGCGTTCCTCCGTGAGGTCGGCGCCCTCTCGAAGGAGGACGCGCGCGGGCGCCTGCTCGCCACGGGCCTCGACTCCTGGGCCGCCGACAACGTCCTTGCGTACCTCGCCGAGCAGCGTGAGGCCTGCGGTCACATCCCGGACGACCGCACGATCGTGGTCGAGCGGTTCCGCGACGAGCTGGGCGACTGGCGGGTCGTCGTGCACTCCCCCTTCGGGGCCCAGGTGCACGCCCCGTGGGCCCTCGCCCTCGGCGCCCGCCTCACCGAGCGGTACGGCATGGACGCGCAGGTCATGCACGCCGACGACGGCATCGTGCTGCGGCTGCCCGACGCCGACCTGATGGGCCTCGACCTGCTCGACCAGGAACCCGCCGCGCCCCCCGTGGAGTACGACGCCGAGAAGGCTCCCGTGGGCGCCGCCGACGTCACCTTCGACAAGGGCGAGGTCAATCAGGTCGTCACCGACGAGGTGGGCGGCTCGGCCCTGTTCGCCTCCCGGTTCCGCGAGTGCGCCGCCCGCGCGCTGCTGCTGCCGCGCCGCAGCCCCGGCAAGCGCACCCCGCTGTGGCAGCAGCGCCAGCGTGCCGCCCAGCTGCTCCAGGTGGCCAGCGAGTTCGGGTCCTTCCCGATCGTCCTGGAAGCGGTCAGAGAGTGCCTCCAGGACGTCTTCGACGTGCCGGGGCTCACCGAGCTGATGGGCGACATCGAGTCCCGCCGCGTCCGCCTCGTCGAGGTCACCACCCCCGAGCCGTCTCCCTTCGCCCGCTCGCTCCTCTTCGGCTATGTCGCCCAGTTCCTGTACGAGGGCGACTCCCCTCTCGCCGAACGGCGCGCGGCGGCCCTCTCCCTGGACTCCAGGCTGCTCGCCGAGCTCCTCGGCCAGGCGGAGCTGCGCGAACTGCTCGACGCGGAGGTCCTGACGGAACTGGAGCAGGAGCTCCAGTGGCGTACGGAGGATCGCCGTGTCAAGGACTCCGAAGGCGTCGCCGACCTGGTGCGGCTCCTCGGTCCGCTCACCACGGCGGAGTTGGCGGAGCGCGGCGCCGAGCCGGAGTGGGCCGAGGAGCTGGCGTCCGCGCGCCGGGTGATCCGGGTCCGCATCGCGGGCGAGGAGCACTGGGCGGCCATCGAGGACGCGGGCCGCCTGCGCGACGCCCTCGGCACAGCCCTGCCCGTGGGCATCCCGGAAGCGTTCATGGAGCCGGTCAAGGACCCGCTCGGCGACCTCCTTGCCCGTTTCGCGCGCACGCACGGCCCCTTCACTTCCGCCACCGCCGCCGCCCGCTTCGGCCTCGGGGCGGCGGTCACCGAGGGCGCGCTGCAACGCCTCGCGGCCAACGGCCGAGTGGTGCAGGGAGAGTTCCATCCGGCGGGCATCGGCCAGGAGTGGTGCGATGCCGCGGTCCTGCGCCGTCTGCGCCGCCGCTCCCTCGCCGCGCTGCGGCACGAACTGGAACCGGTGCCCCCCGCCGCGCTCGCCCAGTTCCTGCCCCAGTGGCAGAACGTGAGCGGGCACGGCCTGCGGGGCATCGACGGCCTGGTGCGCGCCGTCGAGCAGCTCCAGGGCGCCACCGTCCCCGCCTCCGCGCTCGAAAAGCTCGTCCTGCCGTCGCGCGTCACGGGCTACAACCCGGCCATGCTCGACGAACTGACCGCGGCCGGCGAGGTCGTCTGGGCCGGCGCCGGTTCCCTCCCGGGCAAGGACGGCTGGGTCTCCCTCTACCTGGCCGACGCCGCACCCCTGCTCCTGCCCCCCGCGCACCCACTGGAGCTCACCGCCCTGCACGAGTCGGTCCTGACCACCCTCTCCGGGGGGTACGGCCTCTTCTTCCGCCAGATCGCCGACCAGGTCCGCGCCACCACCCACCCGGAAGCCCTCGACCCCCAACTGGCCGACGCCATCTGGGAGCTGGCCTGGTCCGGCCGACTGACCAACGACACACTCGCACCGATGCGCTCACTCCTCGGCTCGGGCCGCACCGCGGGAGCCACAGCGCACCGCGCCAAGCGCAGCGTCCCGCGCGGGCGGTACGGCAGCCTGACCGGAGCCGCCCGCCCCACGTCCCGCTCCGGCCCCCCGACGGTCGCGGGCCGCTGGTCGCTGCTGCCCGCCCGTGAGCCCGACCCGACCCTGCGCGCCCACGCCCTGGCCCGCACCCTCCTGGACCGGCACGGCGTGGTGACCCGCGGCGCGGTGGCGGCCGAGGGGGTCGAGGGCGGCTTCTCGGCGACGTACCGCGTCCTCTCGGCCTTCGAGGACAGCGGCCAGGCGCGCCGCGGTTACGTCGTGGAGGGTCTTGGCGCTGCCCAGTTCGCGATGGACGGCGCGGTGGACCGGCTGCGCGCCACCGCGAACACCCGGGAGCGTACGGACGGATCCCGCCCTTCCGACGCGCAGGCCGCCGTCGTCCTCGCCGCCGCGGACCCCGCCAACGCGTACGGGGCCGCACTGCCCTGGCCCGAGCCGCCGAACGACACGACCCACAAGCCGGGCCGCAAGGCGGGCTCCCTCGTCGTCCTGGTCGACGGCGCGCTGACGCTGTACATGGAGCGCGGCGGCAAGACACTCCTGGCCTGGCCCGCCTCTCCGGAGGACCCCATCGCCGACGACCCACGGCTGCACGCCGCCGCCGAGGCGCTGGCCAAGGCCGCCCGAGCGGGCTCGCTCGGCACGGTCACCGTGGAGCGGGTCAACGGCACCGCGGCCCTGACCTCGCCCTTCGCCCCTCTCCTGGAAGGAGCCGGTTTCCTCGCCACACCGCGCGGGCTGCGCCTGCGTGCGTGACAGCGCGGATGAGTAGGCGCGGGTGAGTACATGCGCCTGCGGGTGCGGGTGAGCCCGCGGGTGCGGGTGAGCCTGCGACAGACCCCACCCGCCCCCGCCGTGCCACCCTGGACCCATGCCCGAAGGTGACACCGTCCACCAAGCGGCCCGGCGCCTGCACACCGCCCTCGCCGGGCACACCCTCATCCGCTCCGACCTCCGCGTGCCCAAGCTCGCGACGGTCGACCTCACCGGCCGCGCCGTCCTGGACGTCACTCCGCGCGGAAAGCACCTCCTCACCCGCATCGAGGGCGGCCTCACCCTCCACTCGCACCTGCGGATGGACGGCTCCTGGCGGCTGTACGGCCCCGGTGAGCGCTGGCGCGGCGGACCCGGGCACCAGATCAGGGCGATCCTCGGGACCGCCGAACGCACCGCCGTCGGCTATCGCCTGCCCGTACTCGAACTGCTCCGCACCAGCGACGAGGCCAAGGCCGTGGGCCACCTGGGCCCCGACCTCCTCGGCCCCGACTGGGACCCGGAACGCGCGCTGGCCAACCTCCTGGCAGTGCCGGACCGCCCCCTCGGCGAGGCCCTCCTGGACCAGCGCAATCTCGCGGGCATCGGCAACATCTACAAGAGCGAGCTCTGCTTCGTCCTGGGCGTCACTCCCTGGCTCCCCGTCGGCGAACTCCCCGAGGAGAAGGCCGCCCGTCTTCCCGCCTTCGCCAAGAAGCTCCTGGAAGCCAATCGGGACCGGGCTTCCCGCACCACCACCGGCCGCGACCGCAACGGCCTGCGCCTGTTCGTGTACGGCCGCGCACCCCGCCCCTGCCTTCGCTGCGGCACTCCCGTCCGGCTTGGCGAGCAGGGCGACGGCTCCCGCAGCCGTCCCACCTACTGGTGCCCCACCTGCCAGCAGGGCCCAATTCCCTGACCTGGTATTCCGATTGCCGTTCCTAGGGTCCCTAGGTTATACCTAAGGCCCCTAGGAATGAGGAGAGCGCATGGCGCGGGCCGGACTGACGGCGGAGCGGGTCACGATCGCAGGCGCCGAGCTGGCGGACGAGATCGGCCTTGACCGGATGACCATGTCCCAGCTGGCGCGGCGGCTCGGAGTGAAGGACGCGAGCCTCTACACGCACGTCCGCAGCCTGGAGGACCTGCGCGGACGGATCGCGCTGCTCGCGGCGGACGAGAAGACCATCCGCATCGCGGAGGCGACGGCCGGACTGGCGGGCAGGGACGCGCTGGTCGCCTTCGCGAACGCCTGGCGGGACTACGCCCACGAGCACCCCGGCCGTTACACGGCGACCCAGATCCCGGTCCGGATCGACCCCGACCTGGCCGAACAGGCACCCGGACCGCGACGTGCGGTCGAGCTGACCTACGGCATGCTGCGCGACTACGGACTGGCCGAGCCCGACCTGACCGACGCGGTCCGGTTGCTGCGGAGCACGTTCCACGGGTTCGTCGCGCTGGAGGCCGCGGACGAGTTCGGGCATCAGCGCCCGCCCCAACAGTCCTGGTCCCGCGCCCTCGACGCCCTGCACCTCCTCCTGGAGCGCTGGCCCTCGTCCCGAGAAGGAGACCCCTCATGACCGGCCCGACCACCGGCAGCCTGCGCGTGAACGGCGCGACCCTGCACTACGAAGTACGCGGCCAAGGCCCTCTCCTGCTGCTGATTCCCGGCGGGACGGGCGGCGCGGCCTCCTTCGACGGCGTCGCCGACGGCCTGGCCACCGAGTACACCGTCGTGACCTACGACCCGCGCGGCATCTCCCGCAGCACCCTCGACGATCCCGAAGCCGAGCAGCACGTGGCCGAACACGCCGATGACGCGTTGCGGATCCTGGACCTGCTGTCGCCCGACGAGCCGGCCCGGGTGTTCGGCGCAAGCTCGGGCGCGATCGCCGCCGTCCACCTGCTCACCGCCCGTCCCGAACGCGTGGAGCGCGTCGTGGCGCACGAGCCGCCGCTGGTGGAGGTCCTGCCGGACGCCGCCGAGCACCGCGCTCTCATCGCCCGCGTGGGGGAAACGTTCCGCACCCAGGGGCTCATGCCGGCAATGGCAGAGTTCGCCGCGGGCCTGAAGAAGGAGGCCGGAACAGAGGCCACCGACACGAAGGGTGCCGATGCATCGGGCACCGCCACAAAGGGCGCCGGGACCGCCGGGCCACCGGCCGAGATCAAGCTCCCCCCGCAGGTGGCGGCACGGGCGGAGCAGACGATGGCCGACCTGCCGTACTTCGTCGGACGCATCGTGCCCGGCTTCATGTCGTACGCCCCTGACCTCCGTCGACTCGCGGAGCTGTCGGACCGGCTCGTGCTCGCCTGCGGCCAGGACTCGCGCGGCGAGCTGCCCTACCGACCGGCCGCCTTCCTGGCTGAGCACCTCGGCACCGAACTCCTGCACTTTCCGGGCGGGCACACCGGCCTGACCACGCACCCGGCGGATTTCGGCGACCACCTCCGCGACGCGTTCCGCGCCCAGGCCCGAGCCCGCGCCCAGGCCCAGCCGCTGGTGGGACCCGACACCCCACTGGAGGCGGCCAGTTGACCAGTTGACGCCCCGTCAGAACTAGTCGTACCTTCCCGTCATGCCCGTCAAGGCGTACGACCTCACCGGACGCACCGCATTCGTCACCGGCGCCGCCAGTGGCATCGGCCGCGCATCGGCCCTGCTCCTCGCGGAGGCCGGCGCCACCGTCCACTGTGCGGATCGCGACGAGCAAGGCCTCCACGAGACCGCCACCCTCATCAAGGCGGTCGGCGGCACCGCGCATACCCACCCTCTGGACGTGGCCGACAGGGCGCAGGTGGACCGCGCCGTCACGGCTGCGGCTGCGGCTGCTACGACGGCGGCAGACGCGAGTGCGCCCGCGCGCGATCCCCGCCCGCCGCGCCTCGACATCATGGCCGCCATCGCGGGCGTCATGCACAGCAGCCCGGTCCTGGAGACCCGCGACGAAGACCTCGACCGCGTTCTGAACATCAACTTCAAGGGCGTCCTGTACGCCTGCCAGGCCGCGGCCCGCATCATGATCGACGCGGGCTCCGGCGGCAGCATCGTCACCATGGCCTCGGGTGCCGTCGACACCGGCGGCCCCGGCCTCCTCTGCTACGGCGCGGCCAAGGCGGCCGTCGTCCAGCTCACCAAGACCCTGGCCACGGAGGTCGGCCCGCACGGCATCCGCGTCAACGCCGTCGCACCCGGCTGGATCCGCACTCCTATGACGGCCCGGCACGACGCGGAGACCCAGGCCCATACCGAGCGCCTCATGGTGCGCATGTCACCCCTCGGCCGCGTCGGTGAACCGGACGACATCGCTCACGCCGTGCTGCACCTGGCGTCGGACGCCGCGTCCTTCACGACGGGCCAGATCCTCCGCCCGAACGGCGGCGTCGCCATGCCGTGGTAGCTCCCGCCCAGCGGGCCTCCGCTCTGGTGGCCCGCTCCCGGATCGCCCGCCCCGGCATCCGCTCCGGAGCCAGGATCGCCTGCGCCCACCGCGGCCCGCTTCCGGACTCGGACCCGCGGCCGTCCGGCCCCGGCTCCCGCCCGGCTTCGCCCTCGCCCGCGGCCGGCCCCGCAACATGCGGCGCCCTCGACTTCGGCACGCAGTGCACGGGCAGTACGCTCAGCCCCCATCCGCCGGCGACGACCGTGCCCTCCAGGACCCCGGCACCGGGCACGAAGATGAGCCGCAGCACGCCCCACCACCACAGCAGACCGAACACCAGGGCGGGCACCCACCGCATGGCACGCCACGACACGGTCGACCCGCTCACGGATGCCACATGTGCCACCTCCCGCCCAACGCGAGGCCGACGCTAAGGCCGGGGTTCACCCCACGGGAGGGCGCACCGCTGTCACCGGAAGCAGCACGGCGCACAGACGGTGGCACCGTCCCACGGTTCACGCCCCCTGAGAGCCTGTGTCCTGTCGCCGGCCGGGGCGCCCGGACGTATCGGCCGGTCAGCCGCTCTCCGCCTGGAACATCCAGTGGTGCTTCTCGAGGTCGGCCGTGATCCCGATGAAGATGTCCTGGCTCACCGGGTCAGCCTCACCGGTCGCGTCGATACGTTCACGCATCCGGGTGATCACCGCGCCGAGCGCGTCCACGAGCGCCTTCACGGCGTCCACGTCCTTCACCCAGCCGTCGGGGACCGAACCGATCCCGCTGCTCTTGGCCACGGTCGCCGCGCGCCCGTCCGGCGACACGCCGAGCGTGGAGGCGCGCTCCGCCACCGTGTCGGAGTGCTGCCTGGCCGTGTCCACGACCTCGTCCAGCTGCAGGTGCACGGAGCGGAAGCGCGGGCCGACCACATTCCAGTGAATCTGCTTGGCCACCAGCGAAAGGTCGACCAGGTCCACGAGCGCGCCCTGCAGTGCATCCGAGACCGTCTTCAGATCCGCATCGGACAGCGGGCTCTTCACGACGTACATCTGTCTCCTCCAACTCACGAGCGAATGAGGTAAATCCCCACCAACCATGTCATACAAGAGCCAAATAGGTCGATTCGTGCACCTTGGTCATGTGGGGCTCACCTCGAACAACACAGAAGCCCCGACCGAGTACCCGGCCGGGGCTTCCACACACTTCTGGGGGCTGCCGCTGAGAGACAGCGCAGCGTCACGCCGCGACGACGTCGACCGCCTCCGCGGGCGCCTTGATCGTGACCCGTTCCGGTGGCACACCGGCCACGGAGACGGAATTGAGCATCGAACGAACCGGTGCGCGCACCGGTTCCGGGACTGCTGCAGACTCAGCCAGCTCGGCGAGCGACAGTTCATCGCTCACTTCACGCATGAGCTCGGACATCCGTACGTCAAGCGCGTCGCAGATCGCGGAAAGCAGCTCGGAGGAAGCCTCCTTCTGCCCCCGCTCCACCTCGGAGAGATAGCCGAGCGAGACTCGGGCGGACGAGGAGACTTCGCGCAGAGTACGGCCCTGGCGCTGGCGCTGCCGACGCAGCACGTCACCCAGCAGGCGACGGAGCAGAATCATCGGTGGCTCCCTCCTCGGACCGCGTAGCCGCATCCTTCACGCCCCACCGTACCGCCTCGTGCGGCGGCCGTGCGGGGAGCGATGTCGTGTTCACTCAGGGCTGCAAACATCAATTCCCCCCGTTCTGTTCCGTATCCTGTGCTCGCCCGTTCTCGGCGCGTTCTCCGGAAAGCTGCTCGAGAAGCAGAGTGAGCACGTTCCGTACGCTCTCCCTACGGATTTCCGAACGGTCTCCGTTCAACCGCAGGGCCGCAACTTTCCCACGGGCTCCGCCAACGGCGTAACCGGGCACGCTTTCGAGACCCGGCCCCGAGACCGCCACGAACACGGTCCCCACCGGCTGCCCGTCCTGCGCCTCGGGTCCGGCCACCCCGGTGGTCGCGAGCCCCCAGTCGGCGCCGAGCACCTCGCGCACACCCGCCGCCATCTGCCGCGCGACCTCGGGATCCACGGCCCCGCGCTCGTCCAGCAGGGTGCCGTCGACCCCGAGCACGTCCCGCTTCAGCTCGGTGGCGTACGCGGTCACGGACCCCCGGAAGACCTTCGAGGCCCCGGGCGTCGCCGTGATCTCGGCGGCCACCAGGCCCCCGGTCAGCGACTCGGCGACGGCGAGCGTCTCGCCGCGCGCGGCGAGGAGCCGCAGCAGCGTGCTCGCCGGTTCCTCGCCGGTCAGGGCCCCGGGGGACGTCACTTCGCCGCCTCCCGAGCGGACTCGGCAGCCGCCGCACGCGCCTCGGCCATGCCCTGCCTGCGCAGCACGACGGCCTGCTTCACATAGTCGAGCCCGGTCACCACGGTCAGCACCACGGCGACCGCCATGACCCAGAAGCGCAGCGTCGCGAGCGGCCCGGTCAGAGCGAGAACGTACATCCCGACGGCCGTGCCCTGCGCGAGCGTCTTCATCTTTCCGCCGCGACTGGCCGGAATGACGCCATAGCGGATCACCCAGAACCGCAGCAGTGTGATGCCGAGCTCACGCCCGAGAATCACCCCGGTCACCCACCAGGGCAGGTCACCGAGCCAGGACAGGCAGATCAGCGCGGCACCCATGATCGCCTTGTCGGCGATCGGGTCGGCGATCTTGCCGAAGTCCGTGACCAGGTCGTACGTGCGAGCCAGGTGCCCGTCGAAGAGGTCGGTGATCATGGCGACGGCGAAGGCGGCCCAGGCGAACGAGCGCCAGGCCGGGTCGTACCCGCCATTGCCGAGCAGCAGCATCACGAAGCCCGGCACGAGCAGCAGCCGGACCATGGTCAGCAGGTTCGCGACGTTCCACAGGCTGGCCTGATTGACCGCCGCGGCTCCCAGCTTCCCGCCCCGCACCGGCTTGGCGCCCGGAGCGCCCTGCGCGCCGGAGCCGCTTGCGGATGCCGGGACTCCGGTCATCTGCCGGCCTCCTGCAGACACTCAGCCACCAAGTCCACGCCCTCCGTGCCGACGACCTTTGCCACGACCATACGGCCGACCTGGAGGCCGTCCGCACCGGTGGCGCCCGTCAGGCGGATCTGGCCGTCCGTCTCGGGGGCCTGGTGCGCGGCCCTGCCGAGCGGGCCCTCCTCCTCGTCGAGGGACTCGACGAGGACCTCGACGGTCTCGCCGAGCCGCTCGTCGGCACGCTGGGAGGTGAGCTCCTCGGCCAGTCGCGAGATGCGCGCGAGCCGCTCGTCGACGACGTCCTGGTCGAGCTTCTCGTCGTAGGTCGCCGCCTCGGTGCCCTCCTCGTCGGAGTACCCGAAGACGCCGATGGCGTCCAGGCGCGCGCCCGTCAGGAACCGCTCGAGCTCGTCGACGTCCGACTCGCTCTCGCCGGGGAAGCCCACGATGAAGTTGGACCGCACACCGGCCTGCGGCGCCTTGGCCCGGATGGTGTCCAGAAGCTCCAGGAAGCGGTCGGTGTCGCCGAAGCGCCGCATGGCGCGCAGCACGCCGGGCGCGGAGTGCTGGAAGGACAGGTCGAAGTACGGGGCGATCTTCTCCGTCGACGTGAGGACGTCGATGAGGCCGGGGCGCATCTCGGCGGGCTGCAGGTAGCTGACCCGCACCCGCTCGATCCCGTCGACGGCGGCGAGCTCGGGAAGCAGCGTCTCCAGGAGACGGATGTCACCGAGGTCCTTGCCGTACGAGGTGTTGTTCTCGGAGACGAGCATGACCTCCTTGACGCCCTGCTCGGCGAGCCAGCGGGTCTCGCCGAGGACGTCGGAGGGGCGGCGCGAGATGAAGGAGCCGCGGAAGGACGGGATGGCGCAGAACGAGCAGCGCCGGTCGCAGCCGGAGGCGAGCTTCACGGACGCGACGGGGCTGCTGCCGAGGCGGCGGCGCAGCGGCGCGCGCGGCCCGGAGGCGGGCGCGACACCCTCGGGAAGGTCCTTGGGGGCCGGGGCGGGCTCGGCGGGGCCGTGGCCCGGGAGGGCGACGCTCGCCTGGGCGTCCTGGCGCTCCGCGGGGCTGATCGGCAGCAGCTTGCGCCGGTCGCGCGGGGTGTGGGCCTCGACGCTGCCACCGCTGAGGATGGTCTGCAGACGGCCGGAGATGTCGGCGTAGTCGTCGAATCCGAGCACGCCGTCGGCCTCGGGCAGCGCGTCGGCGAGTTCCTTGCCGTACCGCTCGGCCATGCAGCCGACCGCGACGACGGCCTGGGTCCTGCCGTGGCCCTTCAGGTCATTGGCTTCGAGGAGGGCGTCGACGGAGTCCTTCTTGGCGGCTTCGACGAAGCCGCAGGTGTTGACGACGGCCACGTCCGCGTTCTCGGCGTCCTCGACGAGCTGCCAGCCGTCCGCCTCCAAGCGGCCTGCGAGCTCCTCCGAGTCCACCTCGTTACGGGCGCAGCCAAGAGTGACAAGGGCGACGGTGCGGCGTTCGGGCATGGTCTCAAGACTACTTCGTCCCCGCCCCGGCACCGGCCGCCAGGGTTACCGACCGGTCGGCCCCCGGTCGGCGGGGCTTCACCGGCCGTCACCGTGTCTCGCGGAGCGTCGCAGCTCAGGCGCCCTGGAGGGCGTCGGTCAGCCGGCCTGTGGGTCGCCCTTGGTGTAGGTGAGGCGCTCGACCTGGCCGGGCTCGAATTCGTTGTCGACCTGCTTGCCGTTCACGTAGAGCTCGATCGCGCCCGCGTCGCCGAGGACCAGATCGATCTTCTTCTTGTCCTGGAAGGTCTTGTCCTGGCCCTGCTCGAGGACGCCGTCGAAGAGGGTGCGGCCGCTGTGGTCCTTGGCCGAGATCCAGCTGCGGCCGTCGGGGGCGACGACCTTGACCGTGACCTTGTCGCGCGGGACACCGGCGATGGCGCTGTCCGACGGGTCGGGCTTGGGGTCGGCGGGCTTGGTGGGCTTCGGCTTCTTCGTGGGCTTGGGCCCTGCGGGCGTGGAGCCCTCGGCGACGGCCTTGGAGCTGTCGTTGTCGTCGCCGCCGCTGAACGCGGTGAAGCCGACGAAGCCGATCACCGCGACGATCGCGGCGACCATGGCGGCGGTCCAGTTCGGCCGGCGCGGCTCGGAGCGGATGCGCTCGGCCTCGAAGAGGGGCGCCGCCGGAGTGGGCGCGGGCGGGTGGCCTCCGTGCCCCTCGTCGTACTGGGCGAGCAGCGGGGCCGGGTCGATGCCGACGGCGCGCGCCAGCGTTCGGATGTGGCCCCGGGCGTACACGTCGCCGCCGCACCGGGAGAAGTCGTCCTGCTCGATCGCGTGCACGATGGGGATGCGCACCCGGGTGGTCGTGCTGATCTCTTCGACGGTCAGGGCGGCGTCGAGGCGGGCCTTGCGCAGGGCGCGGCCGATCGAGGTCCCGGCGTCGGCCTGGTGGTCGGCGGCCTGGGGCGCCGCATCCGCCCGGCTCTCGTCGGCGAAGCGGTCGGGGCGGTCGAGGCGGTCGTCTGAAGGACGGTCGTCTTCAGGGGAGTTGCCGATGGACACGGGGGCGCCTTTCGAGCGTGTAGCCACCTGCCGGAGGTTCAGTTTAGGGGGGTCTTGAAAGGGTGGGGCAACCGGGCGGACGGACTTTGTACGCCATCAGAATGGCCGGACATCCTGATGGTGGGACATCGTGCTCTTCTTCCCCTCAACTTGACGTGCTCCGAAGGGAAACGGTTGCCTGCCGACCCCTTACGGGTGAGCCTCGCCCGGCCTTATGGGTGAGCCTCCCCGCGGATCACGGCGAGCACGCCGTCCAGCTCATCAGGTTTCACAAGAACGTCACGTGCCTTTGAGCCTTCGCTCGGCCCGACGATGGAGCGCGACTCCATCAGGTCCATCAGCCGGCCGGCCTTGGCGAAGCCGACGCGCAGCTTGCGCTGCAGCATGGACGTGGACCCGAACTGGGTGGATACCACCAGCTCAGCGGCCTGGCACAGCAGATCCAGGTCATCGCCGATGTCCTCGTCGATCTCCTTCTTCTGCTTGGTGCCCACGGTGACGTCGTCCCGGAAGACCGGCGCCATCTGGTCCTTGCAGTGCTGGACCACCGCGTGGATCTCGTCCTCGGTGACGAAGGCGCCCTGCATACGGGTGGGCTTGTTCGCGCCCATCGGCAGGAACAGGCCGTCGCCCTTTCCGATGAGCTTCTCCGCGCCGGGCTGGTCGAGGATGACGCGGCTGTCGGCGAGCGAGGAGGTGGCGAAGGCGAGCCTGGAGGGGACGTTCGCCTTGATCAGTCCGGTCACGACGTCCACGGAGGGGCGCTGGGTGGCGAGCACCAGGTGGATGCCGGCCGCGCGGGCGAGCTGGGTGATGCGCACGATCGAGTCCTCGACGTCGCGGGGCGCCACCATCATCAGGTCCGCGAGCTCGTCGACGATCACCAGCAGGTACGGATACGGGCTGAGCTCCCGCTCACTGCCCTCGGGCGTCTTGAGCTTGCCCTCGCGGACCGCCTGGTTGAAGTCGTCGATGTGCCGGTAGCCGAAGGCGGCGAGGTCGTCGTAGCGCAGGTCCATTTCCCGTACGACCCACTGGAGCGCCTCCGCGGCCTTCTTGGGGTTGGTGATGATCGGCGTGATCAGGTGCGGGATGCCCTCGTACGCGGTGAGCTCGACGCGCTTGGGGTCGACGAGGACCATCCGGACGTCCTCGGGCGTCGCTCTTATCATGATCGAAGTGATCAGGCAGTTGATGCACGACGACTTGCCGGAGCCGGTGGCGCCGGCGACCAGGATGTGCGGCATCTTCGCCATGTTGGCCATGACGTAGCCGCCCTCGACGTCCTTGCCGAGCGCGACGAGCATGGGGTGGTCGTCCTCGGCCGCGTCCGCGAGGCGCAGCACGTCGCCGACGTTGACCATCTCGCGGTCGGTGTTCGGGATCTCGATGCCGACCGCGGACTTGCCGGGAATGGGCGAGATGATCCGGACGTCCGGGGAGGCCACCGCGTACGCGATGTTCTTGGCCAGCGCCGTGATCTTCTCGACCTTCACGGCGGGGCCGAGCTCGATCTCGTAGCGCGTGACCGTCGGGCCGCGGGTGAAGCCGGTGACGGCGGCGTCGACCTTGAACTCGGTGAACACGTTGGTCAGCGAGTCCACGACCGCGTCGTTGGCGGCGCTGCGCGACTTGCCGGGACCGCCGCGCGTCAAGAGGTCCAGCGAGGGCAGCGCGTAGGTGATGTCCCCGGCGAGCTGCAGCTGCTCGGCGCGCGGCGGCAGTTCGCGCGCGGGCTCGGGGGCGGGCTTGGTGAGGTCCTGCACGGCGCCCTGAGCGGGCTCCTGCGGCTTCTTCCTGAGCTTGCCGGGCACCGGGGCGTCCGTGGCGCGTGCGGGCGGCACAGGCGCCGTGTGCTCCGCCTGCTCCGGCTGCCCGGACTCCGCACGCTGCCCGCGCTCCCCGGAGACGCCCTGCGTCAGATCGGCGACCAGCGGCGAGGGCGGCATGCCGTGCAGCACGGCGCCGTCCAGGGCGGCGGCCGCGGCGGCCGCGACGTCCACGGCGTCCATCGGCCGGTCCATGTCCGGCTGTACGGGGGTCCTGCGGGGCCTGCGGCGCTTGGTGAGCGCCTCTTCCTCCGCCTGGTCCGCGCCGTACGCGTCGGGGGCGGCGGTGCGCCGGCGCACGGGGCGCGGCGGCAGCGCCTCGCGCCACTGCTCCTCGTAGCGCTCCTCGTCGTCCATGAACAGGTCGGCCTCGGGCTCCGGCTGGAGCAGGCCGAGTCTGGTGCCGAGCAGCCGCAGCCGCTGCGGGATGGCGTTGACGGGTGTCGCCGTGACGACGAGCAGCCCGAAGACGGTGAGGAGCACCAGGAGCGGTACCGCGAGGATCTCGCCCATGGTGAAGATCAGCGGGGTGGCGGAACCCCAGCCGATCAGTCCGCCCGCGTCCCTTATCGCCTGCATGCCGGAGCTGCGTGCGGGCGAGCCGCACGCGATGTGGACCTGGCCGAGGACGCCGATGACCAGGGCGGACAGGCCGATCACGATGCGGCCGTTCGCCTCGGGCTTCTCCGGGTGGCGGATGAGGCGTACGGCGACGGCGCCGAGCAGCAGCGGCACCAGCAGGTCGAGGCGGCCGAACGCGCCGGTCACCAGGATCTCGACGAGGTCACCGACCGGGCCGCGCAGGTTCGACCAGGTGCCCGCGGCGACGATCAGGGCGATGCCGAGCAGGAGGAGCGCGAGGCCGTCCTTGCGGTGTGCCGGGTCGAGTCCCCTGGCGCCGCGCCCTATGCCACGGAACATCGCGCCGACGCCGTGCGCGATGCCCAGCCAGACGGCGCGCACGATCCGGTACACGCCCCCGGTGGCGCTGGGCGCCGGTGCGGGCGCGGGCTTCTTCGCCGCGACCTTCTTGGCCGGTGCCTTCTTCGCGGGCGCCTTCTTCGCCGCGGCCTTCTTCGCGGGCGGTTTGGCGACGGCCTTCTTCGCCGGGGCCTTCGTCGGCGCGGCCGCCTTCTTCGCGGGCGTCTTCTTGGCTGCGGACTGACGTGAGGCCATGGGTGTGAGGTTACCGGTGTCGACCACCGCGGACACGTGTGCCCACTGCTTCACCCGTTGGTGTCGCCCTTGCGGTGGCGCGGAACTGACGGGGGTTCACCGCGCGCACGCGCCACGAGGCCCCTTCAGCGAGGCCTCGTGCCGCGTCAGTTCTGCGAGGGGACCGAGGGGGCGCCGCTGCCGGCGCCCGGCTCCAAGGCGTCAAGGGCCCGGCGCAGACCGGTGAGTTTGCGTTCGAGATGGGCGGCCGTGGCGACCGCCGCGGCGTCCGCCGACTCGTCGTCCAGCTGTTTGGACAGCGCCTCGGCCTGCTCCTCGACCGCCGCGAGCCGCGCCGACAGCTCGGCGAGGAGTCCCGCGGGCTCCTTCGTGTCGCCGGCCGCGGCCTTGCCGCCGCCTTCGAGCTGGAGCCGCAGCAGCGCCGCCTGCTCCCGAAGTTGGCAGTTCTTCATGTACAGCTCGACGAACACCGAGACCTTCGCGCGCAGCACCCACGGGTCGAACGGCTTGGAGATGTAGTCCACCGCGCCCGCGGCATAGCCGCGGAAGGTGTGGTGCGGCCCGTGGTTGATGGCGGTGAGGAAGATGATCGGGATGTCCCGGGTCCGCTCCCGCCGCTTGATGTGCGCCGCGGTCTCGAAGCCGTCCATTCCCGGCATCTGGACGTCCAGCAGAATGACCGCGAAGTCGTCCGTGAGTAGTGCTTTGAGCGCTTCCTCCCCGGACGATGCCCGCACCAGTGTCTGATCGAGCGCAGAGAGGATGGCCTCCAGCGCCAGCAGATTCTCCGGCCGGTCATCGACCAGGAGGATCTTGGCCTTCTGCACCATGGCCCGCCCTCCTCGCCCCGGCGAAACACCGGGCGCCGCCCCAGAGGACGACTCCCTTGCGCCGCCCGTCCTTGTGCCGGTCATCGTAGCCGCACCCCGCCTGTCGCCACACCCTGTCACCGCGATGTCACTGTGCACGTAGCAGAAACGCGGTGGGAGACCAGAAGGTTCCCCCAATACCGCCGTTCTACACGACTCCGGCCACACTCTGTCAGCAACTGCGTGTGACGAAGCCTGTTCTCGGTCACTGAGCGCGCATCCACTGCTCCATCACCGACAACAGATGATCGGGGTCGACCGGCTTCGTGACGTAGTCAGAAGCTCCGGAGTCGATCGCCTTCTCCCGGTCACCCTTCATCGCCTTCGCGGTGAGCGCGATGATCGGGAGCCCGGCGAACTGCGGCATCCTGCGGATCGCCGTCGTCGTCGCGTACCCGTCCATCTCCGGCATCATGATGTCCATCAGAACGACCGTCACATCATCGTGCTGCTCCAGCACCTCGATGCCTTCCCTGCCGTTCTCCGCGTACAGCACCGCAAGACCGTGCTGCTCCAGGACGCTGGTGAGCGCGAAGACGTTTCGGATGTCGTCGTCGACGATCAGGACCTTCTCGCCGCCGAAGTGGAAACCGGGCCGCGCCGCGGCCGGCGTCTCCTGCCCCGCGGCCGGCCACTGCTCCTCGGGCCGCTGCTCGGGAGCCTGCGGACCCGGGGCCGACTGCCCCGGCAGGGCCGTCGGCTCCTGCGCGGGCGCGGGACGGCGCCGCCTGCGGAAGAGGGCCGCGGGCCCCGAGGCCGCGTCGTGACGCGCCGGGGCCGTCTCCTGCTGCCCCGCGTCCTCGGGGGCGGGCATCTCCTCCAGAGCGGGCAGTTCGCGCGGCTGGGGCGCGGGCGCCAGCTGCGTGTAACCCTGGGGCGGCAGTTCGCTCGGGTGCAGCGGCAAATAGAGCGTGAAGGTGGAGCCGCGTCCCGGCTCGCTCTGCGCGTGGATCTCGCCGCCGAGCAGCCGCGCGATCTCCCGGCTGATGGAGAGGCCGAGGCCGGTGCCGCCGTACTTCCTGCTCGTCGTGCCGTCGGCCTGCTTGAACGCCTCGAAGATGACCCTCATCTTGCTGGCCGCGATGCCGATGCCGGTGTCCGTCACCGAGAAGGCGATCAGGTCGGCGTCCGCGTCGCGCAGCGAGCCCGCCTCCAGGAGCTGTTCGCGGATCGCGTTGGGCACGTCGTTGCTGGCGTGCCGGATGACCAGCTCGACCGCTCCGGAGTCGGTGAACTTGACCGCGTTGGAGAGCAGGTTGCGCAGCACCTGCAGCAGGCGCTGTTCGTCCGTGTGCAGCGTTGCGGGCAGCTCGGGAGAGACCCGTACGGAGAAATCGAGCCCCTTCTCCGCGGTCAGCGGGCGGAAAGTGGCCTCTACGTAGTCGACGAGTTGGACCAGTGCGATGCGCGTCGGCGAGACGTCCATCTTGCCCGCCTCGACCTTCGACAGGTCGAGGATGTCGTTGATCAGCTGCAGCAGGTCCGAACCCGCGCCGTGGATCGTCTCGGCGAACTCCACCTGCTTCGGGGTGAGGTTCGCGTCGGCGTTGTCGGCGAGCAACTTGGCCAGGATCAGCAGGGAGTTGAGCGGCGTGCGCAGCTCGTGCGACATGTTCGCGAGGAACTCGGACTTGTAGCGCATCGAGACCGCGAGTTGCTCCGCCCGCTCCTCCAGGACCTGCCTGGCCTCCTCGATCTCGGTGTTCTTGACCTCGATGTCGCGGTTCTGCTGGGCGAGCAGCTCGGCCTTCTCCTCCAGCTCCGCGTTGGAGTCCTGCAGCGCCTTCTGCCGGTTCTCCAACTCGGCCGAGCGCTCGCGCAGTTGCTCCGTCAGCTCCTGCGACTGCTTGAGCAGCACCTCGGTCTTCGTATTGACGCTGATCGTGTTGACGCTCGTCGCGATCATCTCGGCGATCTGGTTGAGGAAGTCCTTCTGGATCTGCGTGAACGGCTGGAACGCGGCCAGCTCGATCACGCCGAGGACGGTCCCCTCGAAGAGCACCGGCAACACGATGACCTGCGCCGGCGGCGCCTCACCGAGGCCCGACGCGATCCGCAGGTAGCCGGAGGGCGCGTTCTCCACGAGGATCGTGCGCCGCTCCTTGGCCGCCGTCCCGATCAGCGTCTCGCCGGGCCGGAAGGACGTCGGCATGGACCCCATGGAGTACCCGTAGCTGCCGAGCATGCGCAGTTCGTACGCGTCCTCGTGATCGCCCCCGAGATCCTGGCCGTCGTCCGTGGGCATCGCCAGGAAGAACGCTCCGTGCTGCGCCGAGACGACCGGCGTCAGCTCGCTCATGATCAGCGAGGCGACGTCCTCCAGGTCGCGGCGGCCCTGCATCAGGCCGGAGATCCGCGCGAGGTTGCCCTTGAGCCAGTCCTGCTCCTTGTTGGCAAGGGTGGTGTCGCGCAGGTTCGCGATCATGGTGTTGATGTTGTCCTGGAGCACCTGGATCTCGCCGGCCGCGTCGACCTCGATCTTGAGGTTCAGGTCGCCGCGGGTCACCGCGGTGGCGACCTTGGCGATGGCGCGCACCTGCCGGGTGAGGTTTCCGGCCATCTCGTTCACGGACTCGGTGAGGTCCCGCCACGTGCCGTCGACGTCACGGACGCGTGCCTGGCCGCCCAGCTGCCCCTCCGTGCCCACCTCGCGGGCGACCCGGGTGACCTGCTCGGCGAAGGACGACAGCTGGTCCACCATCGTGTTGATGGTGGTCTTGAGCTCCAGGATCTCGCCCCGGGCGTCGATGTCGATCTTCTTGGTCAGGTCGCCCTTGGCGATCGCGGTGGTGACCATGGCGATGTTGCGGACCTGACCGGTCAGGTTCGACGCCATCGAGTTCACGGACTCGGTGAGGTCCTTCCACGTACCGGATACGCCAGGGACGCGCGCCTGACCGCCGAGGATGCCGTCGGTGCCCACCTCGCGGGCCACGCGCGTCACCTCGTCGGCGAACGAACTCAGCGTCGTCACCATGGTGTTGACCGTGTCGGCGAGCTGCGCGACCTCGCCGCGCGCCTCGACCGTGACCTTCTTGGTGAGGTCGCCGTTGGCGACCGCCGCCGAGACCTGGGAGATGTTCCGCACCTGGCTGGTCAGGTTGTTGGCCATCAGGTTGACGTTGTCGCTCAGGTCCTTCCAGATGCCGGTGACGCCCGGCACGCGCGCCTGACCGCCCAACTGGCCCTCGGTACCCACCTCGCGGGCCACCCGCGTCACCTGCTCGGCGAACGACGACAGCTGGTCGACCATGGTGTTGACGGTGGTGACGAGTTCGAGGATCTCGCCCTTCGCGTCGACGGTGATCTTCTTGGAGAGGTCACCCATGGCGACGGCCGTCGTGACCTCGGCGATGTTCCGCACCTGAAGGGTGAGGTTGTTCGCCATGCCGTTCACGGACTGCGTGAGGTCCTTCCAGGTGCCGGAGACGCCCTGGACCTCGGCCTGGCCGCCCAGGATGCCGTCCGTGCCCACCTCGCGGGAGACCCGCGTGACCTGCTCCGCGAAGGCCGAGAGCTGGTCGACCATCGTGTTCAGCGTGTTCTTCAGTTCGAGGATCTCGCCCCGCGCGTCCACGTCGATCTTCTGCGACAGGTCACCGCGGGCCACCGCCGTGGCCACCTGCGCGATGTTGCGGACCTGCGCGGTGAGGTTCCCGGCCATGCCGTTCACGGAGTCCGTCAGATCGCGCCACACACCGGCCACGCCGGGCACCTGCGCCTGACCCCCGAGGCGCCCCTCCGTGCCCACCTCGCGGGCCACCCGGGTCACCTGGTCGGCGAAGGCGGAGAGCTGGTCGACCATCGTGTTGATGGTGTTCTTCAGTTCGAGGATCTCGCCCCGCGCGTCGACCTCGATCTTCTGCGAGAGATCACCGCGCGCCACCGCCGTGGTGACCTGCGCGATCTGTCGCACCTGCGACGTCAGGTTGCCCGCCATGAAGTTGACGGAGTCGGTGAGGTCCTTCCACGTACCGCTCACGCCGTCCACACGGGCCTGCCCGCCGAGGCGGCCCTCCGTACCTACGTCGCGCGCCATCCGCGTGACCTGGTCGGCGAAGGACGACAGCTGGTCCACCATCGTGTTCACGGTGTTCTTCAGCTGGAGCATCTCGCCGGAGACGTCGACGGTGACCTTCTGCGACAGGTCGCCGTTGGCGACCGCCGTCGTCACCTGCGCGATGTTGCGGACCTGCCCCGTGAGGTTGCGGAACGCGGTGTTGACCGAGTCCGTGAGGTCCTTCCACGTACCGGCCGCGCCCTGCACCTGCGCCTGGCCGCCGAGCTCACCCTCGACACCGATCTCGCGCGCCACGCGCGTCACTTCGCTGCCGAAGGCCGAGAGCTGGTCGACCATCGTGTTCGTGGTGTTCTTCAGTTCGAGCATCTCGCCCGCGACATCGACGGTGACCTTCTGCGACAGGTCGCCGTTCGCGACCGCCGTCGTCACCTGCGCGATGTCCCGCACCTGCGTGGTGAGGTTCCTGAAGACGGTGTTGACCGAGTCCGTCAGGTCCTTCCACGTACCCGCCGCGCCCGGCACATTGGCCTGGCCACCGAGCTGCCCCTCGGCGCCGACCTCGTTGGCCACACGCGTGACCTCGTCCGCGAACGTCCGCAGCGTCTCGGTCATCTGGTTGATCGTCTCGGCGAGCTGGGCGACCTCGCCGCGCGCGCTCACCGTCACCTTCTGCGACAGATCGCCGTTGGCGACCGCCGTCGTCACCTGGGCGATCCCACGCACCTGCGCGGTGAGGTTGCCCGCCATCAGGTTCACCGAGTCGGTGAGGTCCTTCCACACACCCGCCACACCCGGCACCTGCGCCTGCCCGCCGAGCTCACCCTCCGTACCGACCTCGCGGGCCACCCGCGTCACTTCGGAGGAGAACGACGAGAGCTGGTCCACCATCGTGTTGACGGTGTTCTTCAACTCCAGCATCTCACCCGCGACATGGACGGTGACCTTCCGCGACAGGTCGCCCTTGGCGACCGCCGTCGTCACCAGCGCGATGTCCCGCACCTGGGCGGTCAGCCGGTACGCCATGGTGTTCACGGAGTCCGTGAGGTCCTTCCACGACCCCGACATCCCGCGCACCCTGGCCTGCCCGCCGAGCTTGCCCTCGGTACCGACCTCGCTGGCCACCCGCGTGACCTCGTCCGTGAACGTGGAGAGCTGGTCGACGAGGTTGTTGACCGTCCGCCCGACCTTCAGGAACTCCCCGCGCAGCGGATGACCGGTCCCGTCGTCCCCCTGCGCCCGCAGCTCCATGCGCTGCTCCAGGTCACCCTCCGCGACCGCGGAGAGCACCCGGCCGACCTCGGAGACCGGCCGCACGAGATCGTCGACGAGCGCGTTCGACGCGTCGATCGCCGCGGCCCACGAGCCCTCGCTCGCTCCCGTCTCCAGTCGTTCCGTGAGTTTTCCCTCACGTCCGACCATGCGCCGCACCCGCGAGAGCTCACCGGTGAGGTGCAGATTCCGGTCAGCCACCTCATTGAAAACGGCGGCGATCTCCGACATCACATCGTCACCGGAGACCGTGAGCCGCTTGCGGAAGTTGCCGTCCCGCATCGCTGCCAGGGCTGCGAGCAGCCTGTTCAGAGCCGCCGCATCCACTGAAGCCGTCGTCCCGTTGCGCGGTTTGCGCTGTTTGTTCAGGGACTGTCCGTCTTTCGCGCGCGTCTTAGTGGCCCGCGTCGCTGCGCCAGACTCCACTGTGTCCCTCCCGCAAGGGTCGACCGGTACTGCTCGGGTTGTTCTGAGCTGCTGCATGAAGCTTGCCCAGTGTTTCACCATGGCCGAACCAGGCCATAACAGTTCGGCAGCTTCGCACACCGTCCGCACACCCTCCGGGCGGAAACACTGACGACCGGCATCAGCATGGACGGCGAAGGTAAGTAACCTTGCATCCGGCTGTCCAACCACCCCGGTCCTGCCCGGCCAGGGCGGTGGTACACGAACAAGCGGGCATCGGAGGGGCGGCCGTCACCATGGGTTCGGGAGAACTGGGCGTCGATACAGTCGACACTGTCGATACTGGTACGAGGAGTGCTGTGATCACCGCGCGCGCGGCTGCGACCTTCGACCCCGTCGGACGTTCCGTCGCGACGGCCCGCTCCTTCGTACGCGACACCCTGCAGGGCTGGGGATTCTCGGACATCGTCGACGACGCCGTCGTCCTCACCAGCGAGCTGGTGACCAACGCCGTGGTGCACGCAGGCACGGCCGCCGACGTCGAGTGCCTGCGCAGCGAGGACGCCGTCCGCATCGAGGTCTCCGACCGCTATCCGGAACGCGAGATCCCACTCCAGCAGTCCTCCGTCAACATGGGCAGCCCCGACCGCGAGGGCGGCCGCGGCCTCCAGCTCTGTGCGGCGCTCGCCACCCGCTGGGGCGTCGACTACTCCCCCACCCACAAGCAGGTGTGGTTCCAGCTCGACCTCCCGCACCGCCCCGTCGGCACCCGCACCGCGGGCCCCGCGCTGCCGGCCGACCTGCTGCCCATCGCCGACGGCAGAGTCCGCGTCGCCGTCATCCAGATCGACCGCCTGGGCGCCGTCTCCGCCTGGAACGAAGACGCCGAGGAACTCTTCGGGTACGTCGCCGAACAGGTCATGGGCAAGCCTCTCAGCGACCTCGCGGCCTGGCCGCACACTCCCGGTACCAGCACCGGCATCGCGGAGGCCCTCCGGCTCTCCCGCTGGGAAGGCAGCTACGGCGTCCGCGGCGCCAACGGCTGTGTGATCCCCGTCTACGCCTCGCACCTGCGCGTCCGCGACGCCGACGGCGAACCCTCCACGGTCTGCCTGCTCGTACGCGACGACGAGCGCGCCGTGCTGCAGACCCCGCTGCGCGGCGCCGCCCCCGAGCCGGGCGCCCGCAGCGAGCCGCACGCCACGGACCCCTTCGAGGTGTTCATCGGCTCTCCCGCCCCTGACGACCTCGACGGTCTGCTCCAGCGCACCGTCGAACGCGCCCGCGACATGCTCGACGGCGACGCCGCCTTCCTGCTCCTCGCCACCGACGACGAGACGGAGCTCGAGGTCCGCGCCTCCACCGGCCTGCCGTCGGCCCGCCAGCGCTTCGCCCGCGTCCAGGTCGAGTCGGCCCCCGGCCGCTACGGCTCGGCGCGCATGCCGGCCGTGCACGAGGACCTGACGGTGGTGCCGGGCGCGGTCCCCCTGCTCGCCGGCACGGGCATGCGCTCGGTCGTCACGGTCCCGCTGAAGGTCGAGGGCCGCCTGACGGGCTCCCTGGGCGTCGCCGCCGAGGCCTCGGGGCGGTACTCCAACGAGGAGGCACTGCGCCTGCAGTTCGCCGCCGACCGCATCGCCCTGGCCGTGGAGTCCGCGCGCCTCGGCGAGCTCGAACGGCTGCGCCGCGGCTCCCTCTCCTTCCTCGTCGAGGCCTCCGACCTCCTCGCGGGCACCCTCGACCGCGACCAGACCCTGGCTCTCATGGCCCAGATGACGGTCCCGACCCTCGCCACCTGGTGCGCCGTCTATACGATCGCGGACCAGTCGGCCGAGCCCTATCTCTCGTACGTCCTGCACGAGGACGAGGAGCGCATCGACGGCCTCAAGGCCCTGCTCTCCAAGATCGCCCCGCCGGACCCGGTCCCGACGCCGGGTGCGCGGATCTGGGCGGCCCCCTCCGAGGCCGCGCACCAGGCGGCCCTGCGCACCTCCATGCGCAGCCTGGGCCTGGGCGAGACCCCGCCCCTCGGCTCGGGGATCGGCACGACGCTCTCCACCGCCTCCGCGGTCGGCGGCGAGACCGTGGTCCTGCCCCTGGTCGCCCGCAACCGCGTCATCGGCATGCTCACCCTCGGTAAGCCCGCCGACGAGCACTTCCGGCAAGAGATCCTGGAATTGGCCGAAGATCTCTCCCGCCGGGCGGCCCTCGCCCTCGACAACGCCCGCCTCTACTCCGAGCGCATGGCCATCAGCCAGTCCCTGCAGCGCAGCCTGCTGCCGCCGGGCCTGCCGCAGGTGCCGGGCGTCGAGGTCGAAGTCATCTACCGCGCGGCCGGCGAGGGCAACGAGGTCGGCGGTGACTTCTACGACCTCTTCCCGATCCGCGACGGCGCGTACGGCTTCGCGATCGGCGACGTCTGCGGTACGGGCCCGGAGGCCGCGGCCGTCACGGGCCTCGCCCGGCACGCGCTGCGTCTGCTGGCCCGGGAGGGCTTCGGCGGCCCCGCGGTCCTCGAACGCCTCAACGCCGCGATCCTCGACGAGGGCGCCCGCAGTCGCTTCCTGACGCTCCTGTACGGCGAGTTGTGGCCCCAGGAGGACGGCTCGGCGGTCCTGAAGGTCGTGTGCGCCGGCCATCCGCTGCCGCTCCGGCTGCGCCAGGACGGCACGGTCGAGCCGTACGCGGAACCGCAGCCGCTGCTCGGCGTGATGGACGACCTCGAACTGTACGAGCAGACGATGACGCTCGACCCCGGCGATGTCCTGCTGTGCGTGACCGACGGCGTCACCGAGCGCCGCGAAGGAACCCGCATGCTCGGCGACGACGGCCTGGCGGAGGTCCTCACCACGTGTACGGGCCTCACGGCCGGCGCGGTGGCGGCGCGCATCATGCGCGCGGTGGAGCGTTTCGCGACGGACGCGCCCTCCGACGACATGGCGATTCTGGCGATGCGCGTGCCGGGCCTGCAGAAGGACTGAGCGTTACGGGGCCCGGAGAAGGGCCCCGAAGAAGGGTCCCGAAGAAACGAATGAAGGCCTCCGCCCAACCGGGCGGAGGCCTTCATTGTTTGAGCCCCCAAGCGGAATCGAACCGCTGACCTTCTCCTTACCATGGAGACGCTCTACCGACTGAGCTATAGGGGCCTGCTGCCTTTCGGGGGTTTTCCCCGCGGCAACGGAATAGATCATACCTGAAATCGAAGGCGCATCGAACCGCCCTTCGCAGCGGCTCAGAAGGCCGGCTGGAGAAGTCCGCCGAGTGCGTTGCACGCGGAGACGACGCGCTGCAGCTCGCGCCGCGACATCGAGGCGTCCACCGGCAGCGCCAGCGTCTCGTCCGCGGCCCGTTCGGTCTCCGGCAGCCGCACGTCCCGCCAGAACCGCGGCATGCGGTGTACGGGAGTCTTCACCGGCACCCGGCACTCGACTCCCCTGGCGCGCACGGCGCGCGCGAAGGCGTCCCGGTCGGGCCGCCCGTTCCCGGGCACCCGGACGACGTACTGCTGGTAGCGGTGTCCCTCGCCGCCGTCGGGCGTCATGACGCCGCTGAGACGGCCGTTGAGATACGCCGCGTGCGCCCGGCGAAGAGCGAGCCCGTCGTGCGCAGCCTCCGGCTCGCCCTGCTCCAGGACGAGCAGCCCCTGCCGCTGCCCTATGTCCCGCAGCCTCCGCACATCGGCCTGGTTGCCGAAGCGGTGCACGACGACGACGGCGGCCGTACGCGGCGTCAGCGCGGCGCTGACGGCGTCCGGGTCGAGGCAGTACGTGGCGGGATCTATGTCGGCGAAGACGGGCACCGCTCCGGCGAGGACCACGTCCTCGGCCACCTCGGCGTTCCCGTAGGCCGACACGACGACCTCGTCGCCGGTCCCGACACCTGCGGCGCGCAACATTGCAACTGTCCCCATGTCTGCGGATGTTGGCTGCGCAACGTGAACGGCAAGTAACAGAAAACAAAAAAGAGCTGGTCCCTGAACCGAAGTTCAGGGACCAGCTCTTATCAAGATTAGTTCGGCGGCGTCCTACTCTCCCACAGGGTCCCCCCTGCAGTACCATCGGCGCTGTGAGGCTTAGCTTCCGGGTTCGGAATGTAACCGGGC